>NZ_JBHDVN010000034.1:0-30573 GCF_046635365.1 Acinetobacter sp. NIOH-H-8 | reverse complement strand
TTGCTATAGACCACATTTAAGTTTAAATATGAACACCCCGAATCAGAGGTATGAGCAAACTAAAACCGAGCTAATTGCTTAACTCGGTTTGAAGTGGAATACTGTCAATCTATTTCAGGACAAGACATAATGCGAGGAAACGGCTCATCGCAATCCGAAGCTGTTTTAAATAACCGGTAAAGAAATGATTTGCGCCAGGCAAGATCGTGACCAGATGACGTTGAGGCTTGGCCCATTCAATCATGTCGGATAAAAGCGTGACATCATCCGCTTCACCATGAATAAATAAAATATCACCTTTGATCTGTGGAGTAACATAGTGACGTAGGCCAGCTACGGTCGCAGTCGGTAGGCCACACAAAATCACTTTTGAAGGTTGCAGTTCAACGGGCAGGGCGGCGTAACACTTGGCCATGACATGTGCACCAAAACTGAAACCGCCTGCAAAGAAAGGCAGGCCAATATGCTGGCGACGCGCATATTTAATGACTTCAAGTATATCATCCGTTTCACCAAAGCCTTCATCATGCAGACCGGCACTTTGACCAGAACCACGGAAACTTGGACGATAGACAACACAACCACGCTCTAAAAACATTTGTGCCAGTAACACTGGAACCTTATGTTGTGGTGTGCCACCTTGTAATGGATGGGGATGACAAACAATCGCGAATCCTTTCACTTCACCCTGAGGATAATCCACAAAAACCTCAAGTTGGCCAGCAGGGCCTTGGAGGAAGATTGGTTCGGACATAGAAAACCGATAAATTGCAGGAGAATTTTCTATTTTAACGATTATGATAAATAAAAACATGAATTGGAATTAAAATAAGTCTACTGATATAGTTTGATTAATCATTTTTTAACCAGGTTGCTATGCTTGCTTTAATTTCTCCAGCCAAGACTCTAGATTACGAAACGCCTTTACCTACCGATCAATTTACTCAGGCAAGATTGCTGGAACATTCCCAGGAATTGATAGAAGTTGCCCGCAAGTTATCAGCAACTGAAATTGCCAGCTTAATGAGCGTCAGTGAAAAAATTGCCAATCTGAATGCGGAACGCTTTAGAGACTGGCAGCCAGATTTTGATTTTTCCAATGCTCGTCAGGCAATCTTTGCCTTTAAAGGGGACGTTTATACCGGTCTGGATGCTTACCAGTTAAAGCAGGATCAGATTCATTACGCACAGAACCATCTGCGTATGTTATCCGGCCTATATGGCTTATTGCGTCCGCTGGATCTGATGATGCCTTACCGTCTGGAGATGGGAACCAAGTTGACTAACCCACGTGGTGCTCATCTCTATGAGTTCTGGGGACATACCATCACTGACCTGATCAATCATGATCTGGCAGCAGCAGAGTCTGAAATTCTGGTCAATATTGCCTCTGATGAATATTACAAGGCAGTGAAAGAAAGCAAAATTCAGGCTGAAATCATCAAGCCGGTATTTTTAGATCAGAAAAATGGCAAATATAAAGTCATCAGCTTCTATGCCAAGAAAGCTCGTGGATTAATGGCGCGCTTTATCATTGAAAACAAGATCAAACGAACTGAAGACTTAAAAGCCTTTAATACCGATGGGTATTATTTTGATGCTGAAAGTTCATTAAAAGGTGAGTTGGTATTTAGACGTGATGAGCAGCTGGCTGCTTAAGGTAAAAGATTTACCCAAGGCTGAATGAAGAAATTTTCTTAAAAGTCTTGGGTGAATTTAAGTTTAGCAATATTGAATTGAATAAAAATTAAAAAAAAGGAAGGAACTTCCAAAATATCATTTATTTAGAAGAATTTTTAACAGGAAATGGATAAATTTTTTAGAAGAAAAGCTAAATAAAATAATGAAAGCTATAGGGAGCTTTAAAAGATATTTTTCACTCGATAAATTTATATAGTAAAGACAAATTTCTAAAAAAATAAAAAATAGAATCAATCAATTAATTTCTTTTAATATTCAAAAAATGACTAAAAAATAAAAAAATATGGCTCAGAAAATTATGATTAATTGAATAAGAAGTATAAAAAAATTAAGAATATAAAAACTCTAAATAATTGAAAAAACTGCATTTTATCGGGTTATTTGTAAACTATGTCACAATTTTATTGTTATTTTGTTAGCATAATTTCAATGCTGTTACATAACTCAACTACAAAAATGAAAATTTATACAATTCCTATTTTTGTGCTGATGGTGGGTTTACTCGGTTATTGTGTTCACCAACAGGCCGAAACAAGAAAACATGAAGAGCTTCATCAGATTCTGAAAGAAGTACAACATTCAACTAAATTGCTGAATGCAAATCGGCCCCGACCTTAATAGATTTGTACTAAGCTCTTTGATTAGGGAATCAGGTACAAAGATAAAAATAAAATTATAATAAATAAAAGAAAATTTAATAATAGTAGAACTAGATTATATTAATTTTTAATAAAATATAAATTCTAAGAAGCAATCAGAAATCAATGTGTTATAATTTGCAAAAGATAAAGTTAGATCAAATTTACTTAAATTAAGTATTTGATTCTAATGATGAAAAAAGCTGCATAGGGGTTATGCAGCTTTTTTGTTTAGATTGTTTTTTGAGTTTTTCTAGCGCAGTTTTCTTACTGTTCGCTATTGAAACATTTTGACCCGCTAAAGGGCGAAGCTGGCATATTCGTTGCTAACAGATCCTTAAAATTCATGAAGTTTTCTATAAAATTTCCTGGATTCGGCGGCATGCTTAAAGCATAAAGTTTACTCAATAGGGGCTAGGTCATGACGACTCCTAATCCATCTTCAGAAAATATGCTGGAACGTCTGTTCAAACTGAGTGAAAACAAAACCAGTTTCCGTACAGAAGTTCTGGCAGGTGTAACCACGTTCCTGACAATGTGTTACATCATTATTGTTAATCCGATGATTTTATCCGAAACAGGGATGGATCATGGGGCTGTCTTTGTAGCCACTTGTCTTGCAGCCGCAATTGGCTGTCTGGTAATGGGGCTTATTGCCAATTATCCAATTGCACTTGCACCGGGTATGGGCCTGAATGCCTTCTTTACCTACTCAGTCTGTCTGGGAATGGGTGTGCCTTGGCAAACTGCATTAGGTGCAGTATTTGTATCTGGTCTGGTCTTCATTGCCATCAGTATGTTCAAAATACGTGAGGCGATTGTCAATGCCATTCCAATGTCACTCAAACTGGCGATTGGCGGTGGTATTGGCCTGTTCCTGGCCCTGGTTGCACTGAAAAATGCTGGCATTATTGTGGATAATCAAGCGACCTTGGTGGGTCTGGGTGATTTAAAACAGCCAACAGTTATGCTTGCGCTACTTGGCTTCCTGTTAGTGGTAGTAATGCATCACTTCAAAGTACGTGGTGCGATCATTATCAGTATTTTGGTAATCACTGCCATTTCTACTGCTTTAGGTTATAACCAGTTCCAGGGTGTAGTGGGTCAAATTCCTTCACTCGCACCAACCTTCCTGCAAATGGACTTTCAAGGTCTGTTTACAGCCAGCCTGATCGGTGTGATCTTCGTATTCTTCCTGGTGGATCTGTTTGACTCTACTGGTACGCTAGTAGGTGTTTCACATCGTGCAGGTCTACTGAAAGATGGTAAGTTGCCGCGTCTGAAAAAAGCATTATTTGCCGATTCTTCTGCGATTGTTGCTGGGGCGGCGTTAGGTACTTCTTCAACTACTCCTTATATTGAATCATCAGCGGGTGTTGCAGCAGGTGGTCGTACCGGTCTGACTGCCGTCGTAGTTGGCTTGCTGTTCATTGCCTGCTTGTTCCTGGCTCCATTGGCTCAATCTGTACCAGGTTTTGCTACTGCTCCAGCATTGCTATTTGTCGGTGTATTGATGATTCAGGGTATTGTCCATATTGAATGGGATGATATTACTGAAGCGGTTCCGGCGTTCCTGACCATTGTATTCATGCCATTTACGTACTCAATTGCAGATGGTATCGCAATGGGTTTTATCAGCTATGCGCTGATTAAACTGCTGACAGGTAAAGCGAAAACTGTTCCATACATGGTATGGATCATCGCAGTACTATGGGCATTGAAGTTCTGGATGTTTGGCGGCTAATTTTTGTCGAATATCAAAAGGGTGTAAACTCAGTTTGCACCCTTTTTTATTTTTCTCAGGTTTAATCAGGAGTAGCGATGAACCGTCTTGAATTGATTCAGGCCTTGCCAAAGGCTGAGCTGCATGTGCATATCGAAGGTACCTTTGAACCTGAGTTAATGTTTGCGATTGCACAGCGTAATGAAATTAGCATTCCTTATAAATCAGTTGAGGAAGTGAAGCAGGCTTATAATTTCCATAATCTGCAATCTTTCTTGGATATCTACTACGCGGGTGCCAATGTTCTGATTCATGAACAGGACTTTTATGATCTGGCCTGGGCGTATTTTGAAAAATGCGCAGATGACAATGTCGTGCATACTGAAATGTTCTTTGATCCGCAAACCCACACCGATCGTGGCATTGCTTTTGAAACCGTGATCAATGGCTTGCAGAGAGCCTGTGATGATGCGAAAGCTAAATTAGGCATTACTTCACATCTGATCATGTGTTTCCTACGTCATCTTAGTGAAGAAGCAGCATTTGAGACATTAGAGCAAGCACTGCCTTATAAAGATCAAATCATTGGAGTAGGGTTGGATTCAAGTGAAGTCGGGCATCCACCGTCTAAGTTTGAACGTGTTTTCGCTAAAGCACGTGAAGCCGGTTTTCTAGTGGTTGCACATGCGGGTGAAGAAGGTCCGGCAGAATATGTCTGGGAAGCTTTGGATTTATTAAAAGTAAACCGTATTGATCATGGGGTACGTTCTGAGGAAGATCCAGAATTGATGCAGCGTTTGATTGCAGAGAAGATGCCGCTTACAGTATGTCCACTTTCAAACCTGAAACTGTGTGTGGTAGATGATATGCAGCAGCATAATATCCGTCGCCTGTTGCAGCACGGCGTGCATGTCACAGTGAATTCAGATGATCCATCGTATTTCGGTGGTTATATGAATGACAATTTCATTGCCATTGCTGAAGCTTTGGACCTAAGCAATGATGAGCTAAAACAGCTGGCGATCAATTCTTTTGAAGCTTCATTTATTTCTGATGCTGAAAAACAGAAATGGATCAGCCTGATTCAGGCACTCGTTTAAAATATCATTCCAGTAAATTTGTTAGCCCAAAGAGGGTAGAGTTAGTTCGCTCTGCCTTTTTATTTAATCCGATATATGAACCGAAGATGAAATTAAAATTCCTGTGGCCTGTTCTGGCTGTTAGCTTAATCAATCCTGCTTGTGCAGATACCTCAATGACTCAGAAAGCACTGAAACCTCTGATTGAATATCAGTGTGGCCAAGAGCTGAAAGATTCCAAAGTCTGGAAAATGGGGACTTATTTCATGGCTGAAGCCAATAAACAGCATTTACAGCAAAAAGTATGTGGCTGTGTAGGTGAGCATGCCTTGGAAGGTGTTCCGGCTAAAACCCTGTTAAAAGCAACCGTTGATGAAGAAACTAAAAAAGAGCTGACCCGTAAAGCAATTGCCAATAGCTTAAAAGGCTGTATGGGCGAGTTTATCAATTAAGGATTTTTGGGTGCTGGCTTATCCAGACTTTACCTTTAGATTAGTAGTGAGTCTTCTTTCCTGTGATGGCTGTGAATCTGGCTGTGCGCAGATTAGACATCATGGCGCATTTTTAGATTTCTTATTGCGATAAACTTCGGCACAATAGCTGTATATTTTAAAAGTTGAAAAAAGGATAAAATCCGTGAAAAAATTATTGGCTGTTGTTGCTCCATTAGCACTTGTTCTTTCTGCCTGCGTAGCACCCCAAGGTACAGGCACCCCAACTCAAGCAAGTACAGGTCAGCAACTCGGTTCTGCAGCCATTAAAATTGCCATCAATGCAAAATGTGTTACTGAACTAAATAATATTCCGGCTTGGCAAACTGCAACACGTTTAATGACAGAAACACAAAAACAGAATATCCAGTCTGAAATTTGTGGTTGCGTGAGTGAAAAAGCACCACAAAACGTGACTGCGGTAGATTTGGCGACTGCAGCAATTGATCCGACAGCACGTGCAACCATTGTAGGCAATGTCGTTGCAAATACTATTAACGCTTGCGTGGCTGAAGCGGTAAACTAAGTCAAAATCAAATTTGAATAGGCTGACTGGTTCAGCCTATTTTTTATGGGAAATAAAATGAATATTGCTGGTGTAGATGAAGCAGGGCGTGGGCCATTAGTAGGATCGGTGGTCGCTGCGGCTGTGATATTGGATCCGAATAACCCGATTGAGGGCTTAAATGATTCCAAGAAGCTAAGCGAGAAGAAGCGCGAAAAATTTTTTATTGAGATTCAGGAAAAAGCACTGGCTTGGGCCATCGCTGAAGCCTCTGCGGCAGAAATCGACGAGCATAATATTTTGCAGGCCTCTTTGCTGGCAATGCGCCGCGCTGTGGAAGCATTAAGCATTCAGCCGGAACATGTACTGGTCGATGGCAACAAGATTCCTCAGGGTCTTGCGATGAGCTGTGATGCGGTTGTAGGTGGGGATGCTCTGCATCCTGAAATCTCGGCAGCCAGTATTCTGGCAAAAGTGACCCGGGATCGCCAGATGGTAGAGATGGATCAGAAGTATCCACAATTTGGCTTTGCCAAGCATAAGGGTTATCCGACCAAAGCACATTTTGAAGCGATTGCCTTACACGGGGTGATTGATGAGCACCGTCGTAGTTTCGGACCGGTGAAAAAAGTGCTGGCAGCGTTGCTTGATCAGCAGCAGGCAGGATAAAGTCTGATTATTTTGCTATGCAGTTGAAAGTTAGGCAAATTAAAAGCGGCTTAAAAGCCGCTTTTATATTCGTACAAAATTAACGGTTAAAGTTATTTTGTGTCTGGTTATCATCTTCATAAGAAGAAGGCTGATAATCCTGGTCAATATGCTGAAGATGTTCATGCATTGCACGTTCATGCTGGATACGCTGGTAAATCTCTTCACGGTGTACAGAGACTTCTTTCGGAGCATTTACCCCAATACGAACCTGGTTGCCTTTTACGCCAAGTACAGTCACGCTGACTTGGTCTCCGATCATTAAAGTTTCCCCGACGCGTCGAGTCAAAATCAGCATGTTTCTCTCCTTGCAAAATGCAAAACCTGCAATCTATTGAATGTAATAAAAAAACACAACCTAAAATTATATAATTAAAGTTTGAATAGAAAGTCCTGTCCATGAAATGAAGAGGTTAACTATCCAGACTGTTGAAAATCCTTAGGCTTAATATAACAGAGCCACTATAAAAAAAACTATAGTGGCCCTGCATTTTTGTAGAGATTTAATGAAATACTGTCAGACAATGACGGTATTTTGTAGTTCTCTTAAGCGCGTGCGCTAGATTCACCATGTTCACGGTCTAAACCAAACGCAGTGTGAAGTGAGCGAACTGCAAGCTCAAGATAATTCTCTTCGATAATTACTGAAATCTTGATTTCAGAAGTAGAAATCATCAGGATGTTGATGCCTTCATCAGCAAGGGCAGTGAACATTTTGCTCGCTACACCAGCGTGAGAACGCATACCTACACCTACGATAGACACTTTTACGATGTCATCACGAGTTGCAACTTCACGTGCGCCAATCGCTTGAGCAGTTTCTTCAAGAATTTTTTTGGCTTTAGCGAGTTCACCGCGGTTTACAGTAAACGTGAAATCAGTTGTACCATCTTCTTCAACGTTCTGGATAATCATATCCACTTCGATATTGGCATCACCAATTGGTTTAAGAATTTTAGATGCAATACCTGGCTCATCTGGAACACCCAGAATAGTCAGTTTAGCTTCGTCGCGGTTGAACGCGATACCAGAGATAATTGGCTGTTCCATGTTGTCTTCCAGTTCAGTAGTAATAAGAGTTCCGACGTTGTTTTTGAAGTCTTCGTCAAATGCGCCATCATTGTCATTATCGAAGCTTGAGAGTACGCGTAAAGGCACTTGGTACTTGCCTGCAAATTCTACAGAGCGAATTTGAAGAACTTTAGAACCTAAAGATGCCATTTCCAGCATTTCTTCGAAAGAGATACGGTCTACTTTTTTCGCTTTAGGCGCAACACGAGGGTCAGTCGTATATACGCCATCAACGTCTGTGTAAATCTGACATTCATCCGCTTTAAGCGCTGCAGCAAGTGCGACACCTGAAGTATCAGAACCACCGCGGCCTAAAGTTGTGGTATTGCCATCAGCATCAAAGCCTTGGAAACCAGCCACCACGATCACGCGGCCTGCATCCAGGTTTTCAGTCAATACATCGGTATCAATAGATTCGATACGTGCTTTGGTGAATGCGCTGTCAGTTTTAATACCAACCTGGCGACCAGTTAAAGATTTAGCTTCAACGCCAATTGAATTCAGCGCCATAGCTAACATGGAAATCGTTACCTGTTCACCCGTAGAAACCATTTGGTCAAGTTCACGTGGGTCAGGGGTTTCGGTAATGGCTTTCGCGAGAGCAAGCAAGCGGTTGGTTTCACCACTCATAGCAGATACGACTACAACCACCTTGTGGCCATGGTCATGCCAGCGCTTCACACGACGAGCAACATTGAGAATGCGCTCGGGAGTACCCATTGAGGTACCGCCATATTTTTGAACGATTAATGCCATAGTTGTTCCATATAAACCATGACCCTGATTTTCCGATCAGGGTCAGTTACACAAAATGAAGTTTTTATTTTGCTTCAAGCCAAGCTGCTAAATCAGCCATCACTGGAGCAAACTTCTCGTTAAGTGGCGCGCCACCTTGTGCCAAGTCAGGTTTACCACCACCTTTACCACCTAGCTCAGTTGCCAAGTGTTTGATGATGTCACCCGCTTTAATAGAAGCAGTAAAGTCTTTAGCTACAGATGCAATCAAGCTAACCTTGTCACCCTCTACACCTGCAAGAACAATGACTGCATTTTCTAATTTTGATTTCACACCATCGTGCAGGTTACGTAGTGCTTTCGCATCCATAGCCTGAACAGTCGTGATTAATGTTTTACGACCAGCAAGCTCTTGAACCTGGCTTAAAAGTTCACCGGCTTGTAGGCTTGCCAATTTTTGATTCAGCTGTTCAATCTGTTTTTGCAATTGATGCGCAGTGTCCACCACAGCTTCAACTTTTTCGACTGTTTGATGGTTCTGTGCTTTTAACAAACCATTGATATATTGAACATCACGATCGACTTTCTGTACGGCTTCAACCGCTTTAGTACCGGTTACGGCTTCAATACGACGTACACCTGCTGCGACACCACCTTCAGAAGTGATTTTGAACAGACCGATGTCACCTGTACGTTTCACGTGAATACCGCCACACAGCTCGATTGAGAAGTTTTTTTCGTCAATCACTGAACCCATAGACAATACGCGAACTTCTTCACCGTATTTCTCACCGAACAGCATCATCGCACCTTTGGCTTTCGCAGATTCGATGTCGAGCAGTTCAGTGGTAACAGGGGTGTTGGCAATCACTTCGGCATTTACCAGACGTTCAATTTCTTGCAGTTGCTCAAACGTTACAGGCTGATCGTTAGCAAAGTCGAAACGTAATACGTCAGACGCAACCAATGAACCTTTTTGTTGTACGTGTGAACCCAGGATTTGACGTAGGGCAGCGTGTAGCAAGTGAGTTGCAGAGTGGTTACGTGCAGTTGCGGCACGAATGTCGGCTTTAACCGTTGCTTCCACGTTTTGAGTAACTTTCAAGTTACCCATAGTCACGATACCTTGGTGAACGAATGCACCACCAGATTTTTTGGTATCTTGAACTTCGAAAATACCGGTATCGTTTTTGAAGAGTCCTGTATCACCGATTTGACCACCGCTTTCTGCATAGAAAGGAGTCTGGTTAAGAACGATTAATGCTTCGTCGCCTTCAACCACTTCGTCAACTTGCTCGCCATCTTTATAGATTGCGATGATTTGACCTTCGCCTGCAGTTGCATCGTAACCGTCAAACTGAGTTTCACCTTCAACTTTCACAACAGAGTTGTAGTCGATCGCAAATTTGCCAGCATCACGTGCACGTTGACGCTGAGCAGCCATTTCTTTTTCAAAGCCAGCTTCATCAATCGTTAAATCACGTTCACGTGCGATGTCTGCTGTAAGGTCGGTTGGGAAGCCATAGGTATCATAAAGTTTGAATACAACTTCACCTGGAATCACAGAACCTTTCAGTTGAGCTAATTCACCTTCAAGCAATTTCAAACCTTGCTCAAGTGTTTTCGCGAATTGTTCTTCTTCTTTCAGCAATGCAGCTTCGATACGTGTTTTGTTTGCTTCAAGTTCAGGGTAGGCAGCACCCATCACTTCAATCAAAGGCTTCAACATTTTGTGGAAGAATGAACCTGTCGCACCCAATTTGTTACCGTGACGAACTGCACGGCGGATGATACGACGTAGGACATAACCACGACCTTCATTCGAAGGGTTCACACCATCCGCAATCAGGAAGCAGCATGAACGTGCATGGTCAGCAACCACTTTAAGTGATGCAGGGTATTCAACTGGTTTGCCTTCAGCTTGTGCTTTCGCTTCAAGTTCAGCCGTATCTAAACCAATGATTTCAGCAGCTGCTTTTAACAAGTGCTGGAATAGGTCGATTTCGTAGTTTGAGTTGACATGTTGTAGAACCGCAGAAATACGCTCAAGGCCCATACCGGTATCAACAGAAGGTGCTGGAAGAGGGTGCAGGACGCCATCCGCAGTACGGTTGAACTGCATGAATACGTTGTTCCAGATTTCGATGAAACGGTCGCCATCTTCTTCAGGCGTACCAGGCAGGCCACCCCAAATGTGCTCACCGTGATCATAGAAGATTTCAGAACATGGACCACAAGGACCAGTATCGCCCATTGCCCAGAAATTGTCTGATGCGTATTTTTCGCCTTTGTTATCACCAATGCGGATAATACGGCTGGCATCTAGACCAACTTCTTTATTCCAGATATCAAACGCTTCGTCATCAGTGTGATACACAGTTACGTACAATTTGTCTTTAGGCAGTGCCAGCCATTTGTCGCCGGTCAGAAATTCCCAAGCAAATTTAATCGCATCACGTTTGAAGTAATCACCAAACGAGAAGTTACCCAGCATTTCAAAGAATGTGTGGTGACGAGCTGTGTAGCCAACGTTATCTAAGTCGTTGTGTTTACCACCTGCACGTACACATTTTTGTGAAGATGTTGCACGAACGTAGTCACGTTTTTCCAGACCCAGGAAGCAGTCTTTAAACTGGTTCATACCAGCATTGGTAAACAATAATGTTGGGTCGTTGGCAGGAACCAGAGAACTCGACGCGACACGTGTATGCCCTTGCGATTCAAAGTAGCTTAAAAAAGCTTCGCGAATTTCAGCTGATGTCATAAAACGAGTACTCACAACCAAGTCACTCCATAATTTCCGATTTGGCTAAAAACATCACAGTCTGACAAGAAGGTTGGTTCTCTGCTGCAATGCGGGGCTTAAATATTTAAAAACGCCAAATTATAACGGAAAATGCCTGTTCAACCAATGATTTTCATATTTATAGATCATAAAACTATAAGGAATGAATATTAGAAAAATCAGAAAAATGCCCTGCAAAATCAAAAGCTATTGTCATTACAGCAATTTATCTTAATTCTCGCTGATAGAAAGACTGGATTACTTCAAGCAAAGCATGAATTTTTCGATGAAATATTGGACATTCTGTGTAATTTTTAGTGGATTTAGCTGAATAGTTATCAGTCAGCTGGATAATTCCATTAATATAGGCGCACAAAGTTTTATGCCGCAGTAGGGAACGTCGATGCAACGTATCGCAATTAATGGTTTTGGACGAATCGGACGCAATGTGTTGCGTGCATGGTTTGAAAATCCGAAAGATTTTAATTTTGACATCGTTGCCATTAATGACGTTGCCGACGTTGAAACCTTATTGCATTTATTTAAATATGATTCTACTCATGGCCGTTTCCCGGGGCAGGTTGATCTGACGTATGAAGATGAGTATGCCTACCTGCATGTCACTTATCGCGATGCTTATCAGAAAGTTCAGGTGTTAAGACAGGCGAATCCGGTGGAAATGCCTTGGCGGGAATTGAATATTGATGTGGTATTGGAATGTACCGGCCTGTTCCGTTCGCGTGAAGCAGCGACTCAGCATATTACTGCCGGGGCAAAACGGGTGATTATCGGCGCTGCACCGTTTGATACAGTGGATGCCGCAATTGTCTATGGCGTCAACCATCGAGATGTCAAAGAAAGTGACCAGATTATTTCCAGTGTTTCCTGTACTACGCAGGCATTGGTACCGCTAGTCAAAATCATTGATGATGCCTTTGGGATTGAAACTGCACTGATGACTGAAATTCACGCGGTGACAGCGGATCAGTCAGTACTGGATCATGCCCATCGTGATTTAAGACGTGCCCGTGCTTCCGGGCAAAATATTATTCCAACCACATCTTCAGCTTTGGGTGCTTTAAAACGCGTAATGCCGAAGATGGAGAACCGGATTGATGGTTATTCGATTCGCGTGCCAACCATTAATGTCGCAGCAATTGATCTGACTTTTATTTCTCAGTCACCCATTACTGATCATCAGTTAAATGAAGTATTAATTAACGCTGCACGTCAGGATTTTGCTGAAATCATGTCTGTGACAGATGAGCCTTTGGTCTCTAGCGATTTTAATCATTCGCCTTATTCATTGATTGTGGATCTGACCCAAACCCTGGTAGTGGGGCATCAGGCTAAAGTATTTGCCTGGTATGATAATGAATGGGGTTATGCCAACCGTTTGCTGGATCTCTGTGAATCCTTTTATACAGATTAAGCTATTTTGAAAGCATCCCAAATGGGGTGCTTTTTTATGCAAAATTAAAAAATTAGAAGAAAATGAATAAGAAGTTGAACGTAATTGATCGAAAAGCTCCGGATTTATGCCGAATATTTCTATGATCTGGATATTTTTTCGTTAAGATAAAGATAATTAAATGGAATAAGAGCAAGCACATGATGTTGATCTGGGGATTTATTATATTACTGACCTTGGCTGTAATCTTTTTGATCTGGCTGCAATTTAATAATAATGAGAGTTCACAAAGTGTGGAAGGCGTGCCAGTTGAGGAAAAAGTGGCGCATCTGGAAGAAAATTTAAAAAAGACCTTGGAAATTATGCAGGATCTGGCGAAAAAGATGCATGTACAGCAGGAAGTACTGGATCAGACTACAGCCAAACTGCAAAAAGTTGAACTGCAAAATGCAGAACTGGTAAATCTGCTCGCTAAAGTAGTAGAACCAAAGTCATAAGACCTTTTTATGCTGGCCTAGCCTTATATAAAGGATTTAAACCAGTAACGTTCTTAAAATAACTGCCGACGCCATGCTAATCAAAATGGTCGGCAGCATGCCAAAGCGTGATGCAACGAATAGTGTCACCATTATAGCGATCAGATCAGCCGGATCATCTCGTAAAAAATATGGGGTGATCATCGAAATCAGTACACAACCTGGATTTACTTCCAGAATTTTACGCTGACGATTATTTAAGGTTTTGTTCTTGAGTAGGACATAGCCAAGTATCCGGGCGCAGTAAGTCGTTAGCGCCACCAATAAGATTGCAATAAAAGTGCTCATCTGAATCATGCTTCATCCTTCTGCATGAGCCAGAAGGCAGAGGTAATGCCTGCAAGTGCGCCAATCAGCACATACCAGTTGCCCGGTAGATAGCTATAAGCCAGAGCAGCACAAATAAAACTGATTAGCCAAGGTCTGGCTTCAGTAAAGCCTTTCCACATACTTTTCAGCAAGACCAGCATAATGGCGGGGAAAGCCATATCAAAACCAAAACGGTTAATATCACCTAGCACAGGTCCAAGCAGGGCACCGAGTGTCGTAAAGCCGACCCAGGCCAGATAAAGAACAATACATAGCCCGGCATAATAAGGCAGACTAAAAGCATATCGATAACCAAACTGTGCCAGTCGACGCTGTGCATCTGTCAGGCTTAAGGCCCAGCTTTCATCGACCATAAAAAATAATGCCGGAAAGATTTTTCGATTTGGAAGATGTCTTAAATAAGGTACTAAACTGGCACCGAGCAGAATATAGCGGCTGTTAATGAGAAAACTAATAAAGATTAAGGTAAGCAGATGCGGTGGATCAGTCCAGGCTTCTAAAACTGCAAACTCGGAACCGCCAGCAAAGTTCAGCCCGGTCAGCAAGGGAACCTCAAGCAGGCTAAAATCTTTTTGTGCTGCTGTTGCGCCCAAGACCAGCGCGAGAGGAATTACACCCAATAATAAAGGCATGCAGTCTTTCACACCACGCTAGAATTCACTCAGAGGAGTAGCATCAGAAGGCGTAATACGTGGCTGGAAGGGAGGCATGAGATGATCGGGTTTTATTCTAGAAGGAGAAAGAAAGTTTATAAGAAATATAGGAGTCTTTGCAGTGCCTTTAAACTCTACCAGAATGATGCTGTTTTCTTGGTCATTTAAGTTCCCACATTGAGTTTTTGTATAGGATTATTTTTAAGCATCTAGTACTGATATTTTATAAATTTTTACTCTTAGATAGATGAGGATTGAATCAAGAATAAGTTTTTCGTCATTGTTTTGGTTAGGGAAATATATTAGAAAATCAAGTTGATATGTTGGTTATTAAATTTTATTCAGCCTATTTTCTCTTAATAAGAAAGAGATGATTTGGTTTATCTATCTAAGTCCTTTGTTCAGTCAGAGAAAATTATCAAAATTGCGATGCACAGCCTAAACGATCGTGCTAGACTAGGAGAAATCGGGTGTGCTCCCGATTTTTTTATGCGGTTTATTCCGCGCTGACAAGAATTTAGGTTTACAACATGCCCATTTCAGAGACATGGTTATTACCTGATGGTGTAGCTGATGTATTACCAGAACAAGCGCAAGTCATCGAAAGCCTGCGCCGTCAATCACTGGATTTCCTCGCATCTCGAGGTTATCAGCTGGTGTACACGCCATTTATTGAATACATTGAATCTCTATCTTCTCTCTCAGAATCGAATCAGGATTTAGACTTAGCCACTTTTAAAGTGATCGACCAGCTGTCTGGCCGTTTGCTTGGTGTGCGTGCCGATATGACACCACAAGTGGCTCGTATCGATGCGCATGTACATCCAGTGGAAGGTGTGGCTCGTTATTGCTATGCGGGTACGGTTTTACATACGAAACCTCAAGGATTTAATACCACACGTGCACCATTGCAGTTAGGTGCAGAATTATTTGGTTCAGACAGCATTGATGCTGACGTGGAAATGGTTGACCTGATGATCAGCCTGATTCAGGAAGCGGGTCTGGCCGACGGCGTCCACCTTGACTTAGGTCATGTTGGTCTGTTCCGTAGTCTGATTGCACAAGCGGGTTTAAGTAAAGCAACCGAACGCCAACTGTCTGATCTGTATCAACGTAAAGCATTGCCGGAACTGGCTGAATTTACTGCAAATCTTAAGTTTGGTTCAGACTTCTATACGCTTGGCCGCTTTGCAAGTGACCTGGATGCCTTAAAAACGAATTTAAGTGCTGAAGTATTAGAAAATCCAGCCTTCAAACAGGCATTTGATGCACTGCAAACCACCAAAAATGAAGTTCAGGTGCGCTGGCCGAATCTGCATATTGGGATTGATGTCGTCGAGTTACGTTCATACCATTATCACACCGGCCTGATGTATGCAGTTTATGCACCAAACCGTGCTGCGGCACTGGTACAAGGTGGCCGTTATGATGGCATTGGTGAGCATTTTGGTCGTGCACGTCCGGCAACTGGTTTCTCTTGTGACTTATATGCTTTAAGTGCAGGCAAGTTTGCTACAGCTAAAGTTGTGGTAGCACCTAAGGGTACAGATGCTGCGCTGTTAAATGCGATTCAGGCAACCCGTGCACAAGGCTTAAGTGTAATTCAGTTATTAGGTAATGATGATTTAAACTCAGTACCGTATGCAACTCACCAGCTGGTGAATGTTGACGGTGAGTGGACTATCAAAACGATTTAATCGCTTTAATTGTTTTACTCAGTGTTCATGTCGCTGAGTGGGACTTTCAACTTTAACAGCATGATGTAATGAGGCTATTATGGGCAAGAATGTTGTGGTACTTGGTACCCAATGGGGCGACGAAGGTAAGGGTAAAATCGTCGACCTGCTCACAGATCAAGCGGCTGCAGTAGTTCGTTATCAAGGCGGACATAACGCAGGTCATACTCTCGTGGTTGGTGGTAAGAAAACTGTATTACACCTCATTCCATCAGGTATTTTACGTGAAAACGTATTGTGCTTAATTGGTAATGGTGTGGTTCTTTCACCTGAAGCGCTCATCAAAGAGATGGATATTCTTGAAAAAGAAGGCGTGCCAGTACGTGAACGTCTACGCATTTCTCCAAACTGTCCATTGATTCTTCCACACCACATCGCACTTGACCAAGCTCGTGAGAAAAAACGTGGTAATGCGAAAATTGGTACAACTGGTCGTGGGATTGGTCCTGCTTATGAAGATAAAGTAGCGCGTCGTGCAATCCGTGTTGCTGACCTGGTACGTGGTGGCGAACATCTGAAAGCTCAGCTTGAAGAATTGCTTGAATACCACAACTTCCAATTGACTCAATTCTTCGGTGTTGAAGCAGTTAAAGTTGAAGACGTACTTGCGCTTTGCGACGAATGGCGCAAAGTGATCGAGCCTATGGTTATGGACGTGACTGGTGAACTTCACGCTTACCGTAAAGCTGGCAAGAAAATCATGTTCGAAGGTGCACAAGGTTCATTGCTTGACGTTGACCACGGTACATATCCGTACGTGACTTCTTCAAACACGACTGCTGGTGGCGTAAGCTCAGGTTCAGGTCTTGGTCCATTACACCTTGACTACGTTCTTGGTATTACTAAAGCGTATACTACTCGTGTAGGTTCAGGTCCATTCCCAACTGAGTTGGTGTATGACGCTGCAACAGATACAGGTGATGCAATTGGTAAACACCTGGGTACTGTAGGTTCAGAATTTGGTGCGTCTACTGGCCGTCAACGTCGTTGTGGCTGGTTCGATGCTGAAATCCTGCGTCGTTCAGTAGAAGTGAACTCACTGTCTGGTATTTGCTTGACTAAACTTGACGTTCTTGACGGTTTGGAAGAAGTGAAAATCTGTGTAGGTTACGAAGCTGCTGATTCTGGCTGTGTTGGTTCTTCTGATGCGCTTGCATTTGAAACTTTAAAACCAATTTACGAGACTATGCCAGGCTGGAAAGAATCTACTTTCGGTGCGAAATCACTAGATCAATTGCCACAAGCGGCAATTAACTATGTGAAACGTCTTGAACAATTGATTGAATGTCCAATCGACATCATTTCAACTGGTCCAGACCGTGAAGAAACCATTATTCTTCGCCATCCGTTTGATGCTTAATCCTTTAAGCTGAAAATGATAAAAACCCTGTGATTTCACAGGGTTTTTTATTTGGAAAAGCTTATAAAAATGATTGAAAACCTGTTTGGATTCTTTATGATGTTTTGACCTTATATATTTGAGAAGGTCATGAAATATAAAAATTTATTGGCGGGGATGGTCATTGCGACCACATTAACGGGGTGTACTACGGTTGCAGATTTGATGGGAGCTGATTCAGCTACATTAAATCTGAGTGCAGCACAAAGCTATAATCAGATGCTGACAGAGGCCAAGCAGAAACAGATTCTGGATACGACTTCTGCCACCTATAAAAAAGTAAATCGGGTTTTCCTGAAAATGAAGCCGTATGCGGATCAACTGAACCAGACTGGTCAGAAGTTTGACTGGCAGGTGGCTGTGATCAAATCTAACGAGATTAATGCCTATGTCGCACCAGGTGGCAAGGTGGTGTTCTATACGGGTATTGTCGACACACTAAAACTTACAGACGATGAAGTTGCTGCCATCATGGGACATGAAATGGTGCACGCGCTTGAGGAACATTCTAAAAATAAGGTAGGAGCGCAAGCACTTACCGATTTGGCAGTAAGTATCGGTAGCAAGTATGTCGGGCAGTCCGCTGGTGGTTATGGTGGGCTACTGCTGGATATGGGTGCTCAATTTGGTGTGGGCTTGCCATTCTCACGTAATCTGGAAAGCCGTGCCGATAAAGGCGGGCTCATGCTAATGGCACGAGCGGGCTATAACCCGAATGCAGCGATTACGTTGTGGCAAAAAATGAATGCGCAAGACAGCCGTGGCAATAGCGTCCTGAATAAATTTACATCTACGCATCCAACAAATGATGACCGAATTGCAGTCTTGCAACAGCTGATGCCTGAAGCGATGACGGTATATAAAGCTAAGAAATAATTTGGAAATTCAGGACTAAAGTCTTAACAGCAAGTGCTGTGCAGTGGCATGGCGCTTGTTAGAATAAAACAAAATAAAATATGAGTATGCAGGATGCATAAAAATATCTCGGGAACGATGTTCTATTCCTTGTTATTCGCGATGGGCGGCGCACCGACCATTGCGATGCTGATTATCCGTGCCCAAACTCAGGATCCTGACATTATTTACGGTGCATTTATTGGCTTGAGTGTGATCATTGCCTGTGTATTGGTACCGGTCATCTTGTTACAGAATGCTTTTCTATTTTTTAAGCGTAAAAGTGAAATTTTAGAAGAAAAAATTAAACCTTTGTGTTATTTATATTTAGGTTTAAATATTGTCTGTCTGATTTATTGGCTTACGATACAGTATTGGGGTTAAAATTACATAAAATATAACAAGATGAAGTAATTGTACATTTAGTTGCTCCGGCCTTTAACTTATAATTTTTTACAATGTAAATTAACCTTTTGCTTATGGTGGAGTCACTATAATGAAAAATAAATTCTTGTTAGGTATGGGTGCAGCCGCAGCCATTACTTTGTCTGGTTGTACAACTATTGCCGATATTGCAGGTGCAGATACTGCGACTTTAAATGCTTCAGCCAGCCAAAGCTACAATGCCATGGTGGCAGACGCTAAAGCGAAAGGCCAGCTGGATACCAGTTCAGCGACATATAGTCGTATTAATGCTGTTTTTAACCGTTTAAAACCTTATGCCAACCAGCTGAACCAGACGGGTACTGCATTCCAATGGCAGTTAGCTGTACTAAAATCTGATCAGGTCAACGCTTTTGTCGCACCTGGTGGTAAAGTGGTGTTCTATACCGGTATCGTGAATAAGTTGAATCTGACCGATGCTGAGATCGCAGCCATTATGGGTCATGAAATGGTCCATGCCCTGGAAGAGCACGCGAAACAGAAACTTGGTGCACAAGCCCTGACTGATCTGGCATTGGGTATTGGTTTAAATGCAGCGGGCGTAGGACAAGGTGGTGCTGCAGTAGCACAATTGGGTAGCCAGATTGGTATCGGCTTGCCTTACTCACGTAACCTAGAAAGTCGTGCGGACCAAGGTGGCTTAACCCTTATGGCACGTGCTGGTTATAACCCGAATGCAGCGATTACCCTTTGGGAAAAAATGAACAAGCTTGAAGGTGGTAGCACTGGTGCGACTTTCCTGTCTACTCACCCATCGAACAGTCAACGTATTGCAGCAATGCGTCAAAATCTGCCAGCAGCAATGCAGATCTATAACAAACGTTAATGATTGCGTAATTCGAGTGATTCGCAATTTTAATGATGAAAAGCAGGGCAGTAGTCCTGCTTTTTTATATTTAAAATTTTAAGGCAATAAAAAAGGCAAAGTTTTCACTTTGCCTTTTTGTGCTAAAGACCGGGAAGTCTTAGTGGTGGTGACCACCTGCACCGTGTACGTGACCGTGATCAAGTTCTTCTTGAGAAGGTTCACGGATAGACACGATTTCAACTTCGAAAGTTAAATCTTGACCAGCAAGCGGGAAGTTAGCATCAACAACTACGTTGTCACCTTCAACTGCTTTAACAGTTACGATTTGAACGCCGTCATCAGTTTGTGCTTGGAACTGCATGCCTGCCTGGATGTTGTCTACGCCTTGGAACATTTGTTTAGGCACTTCTTGCACTAGCTCTGGGTTATATTCGCCATAGCCTTCAGCAGCAGGAACATTTACAGTGAATTTTTCACCAACAGTTTTGCCTTCTAAAGCTTTTTCTAAACCAGGGATGATGTTACCTGCACCGTGCAAATAGGCAAGTGGTTCACCTTGAGATTTGTCGAGAGTTTCACCCTCTGCGTTAGTCAATGTGTAGTGGAAAGAAACCACGAGGTTATTTGCAATAGCAGTCATATTAATTGATCCATTCAATTTTTTAAGGGTACATCATAAAGTGAAATTGTATTTTTGTAGACTAAAAATAGCAAAAAAATGCAATTTGACATGTTTAATGACGATTTTTTCATATATGAGGACAATATTTACAATTTCAATGCAATTTCAGCTTGGGTGCAATTTTTCGTGTAACAAAGTCTTTGGCAGTTAACAGACCAGCATGGGTATAGCCATGAATGGTGGCCTGATGAATCCGGTACAGGGATACATACATGGATTTCGCGACAAAGCCTTGAACATTGACCTGACCCAATAATTCACCGACAGCGCTGTTTTGACTTAAAGACACTAATGAACCTTTGTCAGAAAACTTGAACATCGGTAAATAGCTTTCGCCATTAATGCGTGCTTTTAAGGCTCGGACCAGAAAAGTGGCCTGCTGGCTGGCGACCTGTGCACGGGGGCCTAAAACCGGTTGATCTGCTTCAGGCTGACAGTGAGCACAATCACCAAAAACGAAAATATCCGGGTCTGACAAAGTTTGCAGAGTTGCATAAACTTTTAGGCGATTAATGTTGTCTTTTTCCAGCTCTTTAAGTTTTGCCAGAACTTCTGGTGCTTTAATTCCAGCAGCCCAGACTTTAATTTCTGCTTCGAGGCTTGAACCATCAGCAAAGTAAATATGGTCTTCATCGACTTTAGCGACCCGGTGACTGGTTAATACCTCAATACCTAGACGATTGAGCTGCTCCATGGTGTGTTCAGCCATTTTCTCAGACAGTGCAGGTAAGATCCGGTCAGCGGCTTCAATCAAAGTGATTTTGACTTTATTTGGATCGATCTTGTTCAGACCATATTTAAAAAAGTTTTGTTTGGCGATCACCAGCTCGGCAGCCAGTTCTACACCAGTCGCACCGGCTCCAATAATGGCAATTTTAAGCTCACGGGAAGAGGTCTGATTTTGAGCATTGAGATAAAGATGCAGCAGATCCTGCTGGAAGACATCAGCTTGCTGACGGCTGTCGAGAAAATGGCAGTATTGTGCGACACCTTCCGTATTAAAATCATTGGAAGTGGAACCTAATGCCAGCACCAGCGTGTCATAGCTGATGTGTTTCTTCTGTTTAGGCTGGGATTTTTTAGAAAAGTAATCTGTTTCCAGAACAATTTCTTTAGCCTTACGATCCAGATCAACAAATGTTCCCAGCACAAAGTGATAATGATGAGCTGCAGCATGACTAAAATAATTGGTTTCTTCTGCATGCGGATTAAGTGTACCTGCAGCAATTTCATGCAATAAGGGTTTCCAGATATGTGTCAGTTTCTGATCTACCAACGTGATATGCGCTTGGCCACTTTTGCCTAAGGTTTCGCCCAGTTGAGTAGCCAGCTCCAATCCACCTGCGCCACCACCTACAATTACGATTCGATGTGCTGTCATATATTATTAACCTATTTATTTTTCTAATAAAAATAAGAGAAATTTAGACCAAATATACTATGGCATGGGCAGCAGGCCGTCTTGATTAGAATTGTTATACAAATTACAAAACGTAGCAATTATGGCAGAAGAGGTAAAATCGACGAGAGAAGAGAAGAAATCTATGGTGGGAGTTAGAAGACAAATGAGGCCTTCTAACTGTATTCAGCGTTTATTTCTGGATTGGATAGAGTTTGGCACTTGGTGCATTTTCTGTAAAGATGCCAAAGAAGCTAGATAACCAGCTCAGGAATTTCTGGAAGAAACCGGCTTCTTCAAGTTCCACCATATCTTCAATCTGGATGGTACGAATAAGCTGATTATTCTGATACACATGAATCGTCGCTAATGGCATCACTTTGGCCATAGGTGCAATTAACTCAGAAGCAGTCATTTCCACATTAATATGAGTTTGGGTTTCATGGAGCGGTTCAATGCTTTGCATTACACCATCACCTGTATTCAACATTACCCGTTGATGGTTTTGATCGAACTGGTTCAGGTCAATGGCATAATTCTGATCATATAAAGATGTCGTAATAATCTGCGGCTGTTTAGTCTGAACCTTAAACATTTTCAAAGTCGATTTGATCACCGGTAATTCAGCCAGTAGCTGTTTGTCTTTAATGGCGACTTCATTACGAGTATATGTATACGCCAGATTCATCAACTTATGCGACACTTCAGCACGTTTGGCAGCACTTTTAGTCCCTAGAACTACCACGATCAAACGACGATGGGGAAGTTCCATATCATAAGTCGGACGATTGGCGGTAAGCGCCAGGTTATAGCCGGCTGCGCGAGTAAAGCCCGTTTTTAAACCGTCCACGCTTGGGTCCACTTGCAACACGCGGTTAGTGGCGCGGTGAAAATGGTTGTTATAGCTAAAACTTGGCTGCTTGGAATAATACAGATAGTCTGGAGTCTGGTTGACCACAGCTGCCGACAAACGCGCCAGATCGGCTGCAGTAGAATAGTGCTCAGGCATGGTAATGCCGGCCGGATTCTGGAAATGGGTATGAGTCATACCCAGCGCTTTTGCTTCCCGATTCATTCGTTCGACAAAGCTCGGAATATCACCTGAAATTTTTTCTGCCAATGTCACAGCAGCATCATTCGCCGACATAATAATCAGACCTGCCAGAAGCTGATCAATCGAAATCTGCTCACCTTCTTTCAGGTACATTTGTGACTCATCCCACATCACTGTTTTCACAATCGGCGTTGCAGTTAATACTTCACTTTTATCTAATTTGCCCGCCTGAATTTCCTTCAATGCAATATAAGCGACCATCATTTTGGTGAGGGATGCTGGTGCACGTTGAACGTCGGCATTATGTTCGGCAATGACCTGGCCTGACTGTGAGTCAAGAATGGTCCATGCTTCTGCTTCAACGCTTTCAGGCAAAATATTCAGAAGGGCAGCATATGAAATTGCAGGCACAAACAGGCTGAGAACTGCAAGCAGTGAGATGATGTATTTCAAAGGTGTTCCTTAATAACCAACCGGTCGATGAACGATTTAATTTTCACGCATGCTATGCCTTTTTTTTAAGGATAGCTAGTCAGAAATGTAGACAAATGCGACAGCTAAGCAATACTGGCCTAAAAAATGCTAAGCTAAGCTATAACTCATTTATTTGTATTTTATATCGCCTATTATGTTGCATTATCAAATCGAATTTGACGATTATCGTCAGCACCTTATTCACGTAACTCTTCGCTTTTTAGCAGACCCAACGCAAGTCCTTTCTTTACCGACTTGGATTCCGGGCAGTTACCTGATTCGTGAGTTCTCAAAGCATATTGAAGCGGTCAAGGCTTATGATGAGGATGGACGCCAGCTACAAATCCAGAAGTTTGAAAAGAATAAATGGCGTTTATTCAATACGGATCATGAACTGATTACGGTGGAATATGATGTCTATGCGTATGACCTGTCTGTTCGTGGTGCATATGTGGATCAAAACCGTCTTTATGTGAACCCGGCTTGTGCATGTTTAGGGCTGGAAGGTCAGGAACATAAAGAAATTGAAGTAGAAGTATTCCTGCCGGATGAGCTAAAACATTTCCAGCTTGCGACAGGTATGCAGGCTAAAAGTCTGGTCAAAGGTCGTTATACCTTAAAAGCTAAAAACTATGCTGAACTGATTGATGCGCCGTTTGAACTGGCAGAGCAGACCCGTTTCAGCTTTGAAGCCAATGGCATTCCGCATGAGTTTGTGGTGTCAGGCAAGCATGCGATGAATGAACAGCGTATGAAGCAGGACATTGAAAAAATCTGTGCGACAGAAATTTCCATGTTCGGTTCTGCGCCATTCAATGATTATACCTTTATGACCATAGCCACCGGGAACAGCTATGGCGGTTTGGAGCATCCAAACTCAACCAGTCTGATTACACCGCGTGATGATTTCCCTAAAGTAGATGAGCCTGAAGAGCCATCGAGAGATTATCAGCGTTTCCTTGGCCTATGTAGTCATGAGTATTTCCATTCATGGTTAGTGAAATTTATTCGTCCAGAAAACTTCGTGAATTATGATCTAAATAAAGAAGGCTATACCTCTTTGCTTTGGATCTTTGAAGGGTTTACGTCGTATTATGATGACCTGATTCTGCTCCGTAGTGGCGTGATTAATCAGGAATCTTATATTGCATTGCTCAAAGCGCAGATTGACCGTTATTTGCAAAACCCGGGACGTTTTATTCAGTCAGTATCTGAGTCTAGCTTTGATGCCTGGGTAAAATTCTATCGTCAGGATGAAAACTCAAATAATGCCGGTACCAGCTACTACAATAAAGGCTGTTTAGTTGCACTTTGTCTGGATCTAGGTTTACGTCTGCGTGGCTCAAGTCTGGACGCTTTGATGCGTAAGCTATATGAAAATACGCAAAATGGCATTCAGGTAAATGAACGCACTATCTTTGAGTTATGTCAGGAATTGACTGGTGATAACTGGTTAGAACAGATTAATCACCTGATCAATACTACTGATGAATTGCCATTAGATCAGTTATTACCTGAATTTGGCGTGAGCTATACGCTGAAAAATGACAAGTCATTACCATTTGGTTTGAAACTTGTAGATAAGCCTGAAGGTGTGCTGGTTCAGTCTGCACGTCGTGATGGAGCAGGGGTGAAAGCGGGCCTTTCAGCGAATGATGTGATTGTGGCGATTGATGGACTTAAAGCAACGACGAAACTTGTCGAGAAATATGCGAAACAGGAAGGTACGTATACTGTCCATGCATTCCGTCGTGATGAGCTGATGACTTTTGACGTTCAAAATGGTGGTTCTGAACTGACTGAAGTTGAATTGAAAGTTGAAGATCAAACTAAAGCTGAGAAATGGTTGAAAGCTTAATTTAGCATTTGCTGTTTTAAAAAACCGGTGTTGATGCACCGGTTTTTTTATTGCATTAAGTTTTAGAATAATTATTTAACGATCAGTCGTGAGGTTCCACGGAATTCAGCCACGATTTGATCTTCCTGATTCAGGATCTGAATATCGTAAATCCCACTGCGACCGCTACTGGCTTTATGTTCAGCTATGGCGGTAAGGGTATCACCGAGCAGTGCCGGTTTCAGATAATGAATACCACAATGTTGGCCGACTGCTGGATGTTCGCCGGTATTGCAGGCAATGGCAAATGCAGCATCAGCTAATGCAAAAATCACAGCGCCGTTACAGGTCTGATGCCCCTGTAAATGTTGTTCAGACACTTTAAGTTCAATCTTCGCATGATTGTGGTTATAAGAAATTAGATGCGCACCGAGATACTGAATTAACCGGTCCTGATTAAACATCTGGTTCACTTGCTGATCCATTGTAAAACTCCTTTTTTAGATACACTTATTTTGAAAATATTAATTATATGAATCATAAATAACATTCTAGGAGATAAATAACAAGCGAAAGCCAGATGAATGATGAAATGCAGCCATTTTACTTATCAAAATAAAGCGCCATGAAAATGACGCTTTTAGTGATTAAGAATTAGTTACCACGATAGGTTGAATAACCATAAGAGCTCAGTAATAAGGGAATATGATAGTGCTCCAAAGCACCGTCAATCGTAAATACCACAGGTACTTCAGGGAAGAAGGTGCGTTGATTATTGGCCTTAAACCAGTCACCGGTTTTGAAGGTCACTTTATAGATGCCTTTCTGTAAAGCTGTATCTTTAGGATAAAACTCTTTGATACGGCCATTGGCATCTGTTTTTAACTCATTCAGTTTTATCCACTTGTCACCTTGCTGAGCTTCCAAAATCACCGCGACATTGGCGGAGGGCAGACCAGTTTCCTGATTCAGCACATGCACACTTAAAGGATTCTGTGCAAAAGAAAAGCTTGCTGTCGCCGCTAGAAGAGCACCAAAAATAATTTTTTTCATTTGTCTGTTCCTACTCTAGAGATGGATAAAATTAAAGTTGTTTTAAAGTATGTTGAAAGCCTTGTACGGCACACTGATGATCCTGTTCAGAGCCACCAGAGCCTGCGACACCAACAGCGCCAATGAGCTGGTTTTTATAAACTACAGGCACCCCGCCGCCCAGTAATAACAATTCCTCCAAGGTATTTAAATTCTGTGCATCCGGGTTCTTTTGTGCATGACGCATAAAATCTAATGTATTTGTCTTAGTCGAGTATGCAGTAAAGGCTTTACGTTGTGATGCAGTTAAATTGTGAATTCCGACAGATTCATGCCGTTGGCTGGTCAGGACATTGCCGCCTTGATCCAGTACTGTGACTGCAGCGGGTTTGCTGGCTTTCTGACAAGCTTGCATGACATTCTCAGCAAGTTGGTTTGCTGTGCTCAAGTCCATAATATAGGCCGTTTTTAATTCAGCATGGCTTAAGCTAACCATTGCTAAACTCGCTAGATATAAAAATATTTTTCTCTGATTTAATCTACTTCTCATGATAATGTTCAGTCATATAGAAATTGAGAAGATCATAATCAAAGAATGGAAGCTCATGGATGACAATCAGATTACCAATTTGTAATCTTTGCGCCGTATGAAATTGATTAAACTCAGCCCATGCATATTTTAATTGTAGAAGATGAAACCAAAATTGCCGGCTTCTTGGCTACAGGCTTAAATGAATCCGGCTACCAGACTACACAAGTGGGTAATGGCCTGCATGCCTTATCGGTGCTGGAACAGCAACAGATTGATCTGGTATTGCTGGATGTGATGCTGCCCGACCTAGACGGCTGGCAAGTCCTCAAAACCTTGCGTACTTTTTCTAAAGTTCCCGTACTTATGCTGACTGCCAAAGATCATGTGCTTGACCGGGTCAAAGGATTGGAACTGGGTGCAGATGACTATTTAACTAAGCCTTTCTCTTATATCGAACTTTTGGCCAGAATCAAAAGCCTGCTGCGCCGTGTACCGAAAGTTGAACATGAAATGTATCAGGTGGCCAATTTAGAGCTGAATCGTTTAACCCGGGAAGTATTTCGAGACCAGCAAAAAATTGAGCTTACCCAAAAGGAGTTTGCGCTTTTACAGTTGCTGATGGAACACCAGTCCGAAGTTTTAACCCGGACACAAATTGCTTCACTAGTCTGGAATATTAATTTCAATACCGACACCAATGTCGTTGATGTTGCCGTACGCCGATTACGTTCTAAAATTGATGACCATTTCAGTCCAAAACTTATTCATACTGTACGTGGTATGGGTTATAAGCTGGATGTGCACGCATGAAAATGCATTTGGGCACACGTCTCGGCATCGCTTTTGGCCTTATTTCCTGTATCGTTTTTTTAAGTATCGGCGGGTTGTCCTATCACAATATGCAGCAGATGGTGCAACAACAGCAGGATGAAGCTTTGGCCTTGCGGATTTCCAGAATAGAAATATTTCTGGCTGATCAGCAAAGCTTTCAGGTGCTGATCGAACATCCAGAGCTTTATGAGAATATGCTTGGACAGGAAGACAACTTACTGATCCTTAAAAACGCGCAGAATACATTAATTGATATTAATCCTTTAAATATTACTATTCCTCTATTGGATTATCACACCAGGCTGAATTATCAAAATAATAAGCTTGAACAACCCACGACCCGTTTGGCATTTAAGCAAGTGGACTTTAATGGACAGTCTTATCAACTGATTGCCGGTAAGCAGCTCGCAGCAGGGCAACAGGTTTTAAAACATTACCTGATAAAATTAGTGATCTACACTCTGCTTGGTATTATTTTATCTACTTTGTTAGCCTGGCTGATGGGACACTATCTACTGCGATCCATGCGCCAATTAATTTACGCCACTCAGCAAATTAATGTGCAGCAGCTGGATCAGCGTATCGAGTTGCCATCCCGAACTATTGAGGTGCAGCAACTAACAGAGGCTATGAATGCCATGCTGGACCGAATACAGCAAGGCTATGAACAGTTGGCCCGATTTTCTGAAGATATTTCCCATGAATTACGAACGCCCCTGAATAACTTGATGGGGCAAACCCAGATTGCCTTGTCGAAGTCACGCAGTCGCGATGAATTAGAAAATTTGCTGTATTCCCATCTGGAAGAGTATGAACGTCTAACTCAGATGATTGAAAACATGCTATTTATCGCCCGAGTTGAACATGGCCACTATCAGATAGAAAAACAGACACTAGAACTTAGCCAGATCATAGAAGATTTGCTGGCATATTTTGAGTTTCTGGCAGAAGAAAAAAATATGTCTATTTATATGGATATTCCGGCTCAACTGAATATAGCTGCGCATCCAGAACATCTGCAACGTGCGCTTGCCAATTTACTCAGCAATGCCGTGCAATATGGTAAGGAAAATGGCGAGATCAGAATCACGGCGATGACTACAGAAAATAGCTGTCGGATTGATGTACTGACAGCAGGTGTACATATTGGCGAACAGCATTTAGCCCATCTGTTTGAACGCTTTTATCAAGTTGATAGCAGCCGGCATCAAAAAGCCCAAACGGGTGGTTTGGGCTTGGCGATTGTACAGTCGATTATGCAGTTGCATCAGGGGGAAGTTCAGGTGAATAACCATCCTCAAGGTGTGGTCTTTAGTTTGATCTTCCCGATCTAAGCAGTGGCTTAACGTGTACGACGGCCACGACTCTTGGTATTTGGACGGGTGGTACCATTGGTCTTGCGACGTGGTTTTTCACCTTCTTCCATTTGCCAGATACGCGGTGTACCGGTTTTTTTCTTAGTGCCGTCTTTAGTTACTTTCTTGTTAATTGGTTTACCACCGGTACCACCCGGTTTTTTCACATAAGAGCGCGAGCGGTAAGGTGCTTGAGCAGGCACATCTTTAAAGTCTGGATAAAGTAGGGGTTCAATTTCTTTAGTTTCACCTGGCTGTAAACCTAATTGAACCAGATCAATTGAACCGATTTTGGTACGGATCAAACGTAAGGTAGGAAAGCCGACTGCTGCAGTCATACGACGAACTTGGCGGTTACGGCCTTCACAGATTGAAATTTCGACCCATGAAGTTGGAACAGAAGCACGGAAACGTACAGGAGGATTACGTTCCCATAACCATTCCGGTTCAGTGACTTTAATTGCTTTGGCTGGCAGCGTAATACCGTCATTCAGTTCAACGCCTTTACGAAGCTGTTCTAGAGCTTCTTCGGTTATATCACCATCGACCTGAACCAGATAAGTTTTGAATTTTTTGCTGGCTGGATTGGTAATATATTGGTTTAAACCGCCATGATCGGTTAGGAACATCAAACCTTCAGAATCCATGTCTAGACGACCGGCAATACGCAGATCCGGATCGTCTACGAAATCCGCCATAGTCTGATGTTTTTCATCTGGACGAAATTGGGAGAGGACGTCATAAGGCTTGTTAAGAATAACAATTTTCACTTTAACCTACTAAAATATATAAAATAATTCTGGTGTGGAAGTCATGTTGCCCATTGTGATACTCCTTTACTTATAAGTAGGAGATAAGGGAAGACATAAAAGAGTCCACTAAGTGGAAGCTATCATAGCAGATTCTGATTTATCTTCCTTGAATTTATGTTTTGTATCTAATTTGATTGCGACCATGCCGCTTTAAAATGATGTACTTTTTGTATTCAAATATGATCTTCCGTTTAAGAATGTTAATCCTCAATGATCTTCATTTTCTACTGAACTTGTCGAGTCAGTTAAGGGAAGATCAGACAATTCAAGGCTAAGCAAAAAATTGACAATGATTTTTATAGATCTGAAATGGTCTTAACGGATTTACATACCATACAAAAGCTTTCCAAACTGGCTTAGACCACTACAAAGCAAGTTGATATTTTAATTTCACAGTTTCTAATATTTTTAATTTTGAGGTGAACAATGAAATTGTTGACTTTAATTAGTATGGGTATTGCAGCGAGTTATTGTTATAAAAGCATCAAACATAACAAGCAAAATCTTTCAAATCTAAGTTTTGATGAAGTGATCAATCAACACATTTTACGAGATTTTATAGCCTGAGCATTACTTATATTTACTGCTAGTTTAATTTGATTATAAATAGAAAATCTCAACATATATTGTTGGGATTTTTTATTTTTATCATTTAAATATTTTTAGATAAGATGAGTAAGAAAAGTTGTATCAAAATTAAAGTTACATGATTAATCTATTAGATCTCTTTCATAAATCAAAAAACGATCTTCTTTTTGGTTAATATTTGCACTCCGGATTTCTTGGCATTCGTGCATAATCTGCGGATGAAATACATCGATTCAAACAAGCTTTCTGATCCTCAGTTCAAGCGATACACAGGCATCTCATGGTCAACTTTCTATTTGATGGTTGAGCAATTGCAGAAGCATGTCTCTG
>NZ_JBHDVN010000033.1:0-31814 GCF_046635365.1 Acinetobacter sp. NIOH-H-8 | reverse complement strand
GTTGCCATGTCACTGAATACTCGTCCTAGAAAAGCGTTAGATTGGCTTACACCATTAGAGAAGTTTGCTCAGCTTGTTGATTATCATAAGGCTTTTGAAACTGTCGCACCTCATGTTTGAATTCGCCAGGTTTATACTTAAGGATACAATATGACTTCTTTTTATAATGGAGGCACCAGCCAAGAGATTTTTAATCTGATTGGTCAAGCTGCTGCCTTAGAGGATATCATAGATGCGATTACTGTATGGTTAGGGGACAAAATCCCGGATGCACTGGTATCTGTCATGTTGTATTCGGAACAGGAACAAACGCTTAATTTAATCAAAGAACCAGCCTATTTTTCCAGAGAATATGTAGAAGCTTCAAAAGATCTAAAAATCGGCCCGAATGTTGGCGCTTGTGGTGCAGCTGCATATCATCGTCGTTTAGTGGTCTGTGAGGATTTACTCAATGATCCGAACTGGGTCGCATATAAAGATCTGGTTAAACAAAATGGTTTAAGAGCCTGCTGGTCGGTACCAATTGCCAACGGGAGTGGCAAACTTTTTGGCTCTTTTGGTACTTATTATCGTTCGATCAAGTCTCCTACTCCTAATGAAATTGACCTGCTGCAATATGCAGCTTCGCTGATCGCCTTAACCTTTGAGCTGTATGAAGAACGCAAAAAACGAAATCAGCTCAAAGATAAATATCAGTCATTTTTCTCTTTTCATCCCGATGCAATTTTTGAGCACAATCTGGATGGCAATATTGTAGATGCCAATCTGGCCACCAAGTTTTTTAACGAAGTTGGTGTTAAATCGCATATCGGAACTAAAATTGATCATTTTATTGAACCTGAACATCGCCCTCTTGCCTTAGAAGCCTTTGAGCAGGCCAAGCATGGCCTGACTGGACACCTTGAAGTTCAGGCACATAACTCGGCAGGACAGAAATACTGGCTCGATTTAACTTTTTTGCCAATTAAAGTGAATGGTGAAATTGTCGGTATTTTTAGCGTGGCACGCGATATAACTGAACGCTATCAAAACAATGAAATGCTGAGATTAATGAAACGTAGTGTCGATGCAAATCCGCATGGCATTATTTTAACTTCGGCAGAAAATGACCAGCCTATTGAATATGTTAATCCGGCCTTTGAGCAGATTACCGGTTATAGCCTGGAAGAGCTCAAAGGGAAAAATTGTCGTATATTACAAGGACCCGATACTTCAACGGAAAGCGTCCAGCAAATCAGTGATGCCATTCAAAATAAATCTGAAATCAAGATTATCCTGAAAAATTATCGTAAGGATGGACACTGGTTCTGGAACAAGCTGAATCTGGGCCCGGTGTTTGATGAAAATCATAAATGCACCCATTTCATTGCCATTCAACAGGATGTGAGTCAGCATGTTGCCCAGCAAGAATTGATCGCTTATCAGGAATCACATGACCATTTAACCGGCTTTATCAACAATAAGCTGTTTGAAGAAGTGGTTCAGGAAAAACTGCATTTAGCTCACACTGGTTCTGCAAATCTGGTGCTTTTATATCTAGATCTGGATGATTTTGAACCTTTGAATCAAAGCTTAGGTCATGATATTGGCGATAAAATTTTAAAACTGGTGGGCAATCGTCTGAGTCAATGCCTGGAGCCTGAAGATGTGATTTCCAGATTTTCAGGGGATGAGTTTGCAATTTTATTAACTCAAATGACTGATCTCAAGCAAGTCGCTGTACGTGCCGAAGAAATCATCGCCGGATTATCTCAACCTTTTCACGTAGATGGTTACGACATTCACCTGAGTGCCAGTATTGGTGTGGCTGATGCTGATCCAGACATTAAATGTGTTAAGCAGTTTATCAATGCTGCTAAAGATGCCATGCGTGACGCCAATGCCGAAGGGGGTAATACCTGGCACTGGTATAATTTCACGAAAGAGCCTTTACCGAAGGTAGATTATGTACAGCTTCGTCATGAACTGATGGTCGCTCTGCATGAACAGCAGTTTAAACTGTTTTATCAGCCAATTCTGGACAGTGAAACGGGCAAGGTCAAATGTCTGGAAGCCTTGATTCGCTGGCAACACCCAGAAAAAGGCTTTATTTCTCCTGCCGATTTTATTCCTTTTGCAGAAAGAACTGGTCAAATTGTCTCGATTGGCGAATGGGTGCTCAGACAGGCTTGTGAGGAAGTCAAAGCCTGGAATATGCAACATGAGACTCAAATTTCGGTTGCCGTCAATCTGTCTCCCTTACAGTTTAAAAGAAATGGATTCCTGAGCGATCTACAGCAATTATTAGCAGAAATTGAATTCCCGCATGAGCTGCTTAAACTGGAAGTGACTGAAAGTATGCTAATTGCCAGCGGTGATAAGTCGATTGAGATCTTAAAAAATGTCCGGGCTTTGGGGATTAAAGTTTCGGTGGATGACTTTGGCACTGGTTATTCGAGTTTAAGTTATTTACGTAGCTTACCGATCGATGAGATCAAACTGGATCGTAGCTTTGTACAGCATTTACCCGGCAATCCACGAGATGAGGCAATTATTGAAGCCATAATTACCCTAGCGCATAAGCTGGATCTGGAAGTCGTTGCGGAAGGAATTGAGAATCCTGAACAGGCTGAGTGTTTAAAATCACATCATTGTGATTATCTGCAAGGTTTTTACTATGCAAAACCTGCCCGGCTCAATCAGCTAGAGTTAATCAGTTCCTGATTAATGTTCCCTGTTTGAGCAGTACAGTTTCAGCTTCTAAGTAAGCTAACTCTTCTAAATGATGGGTCACATAAATCATCGGTAAATTCAGCTCATCTTTAATCCGTTTTAGGAAAGGTAAGATCTGCTGTTTTAACTGTTGATCCAGTCCCGTTAAAGGTTCATCTAGTAGCAATAAATTTGGTGAAGACAATAATGCCCGACCAATAGAAACGCGCTGCGCTTCTCCACCTGATAGCTGATGGGCTTTGCGATAAATTAGAGGCTTTAATTCTAATAATTCTACGATGTCTTCAAACTGGAATTTTCGATCTGCTCTAGATACCAGTTTTTCTGCATAACATAGGTTCTGCTGCACATTCATATGTGGAAACAGCAAAGCATTCTGAAAAACTAATGCAATTTTACGCTGATGCATTGGAATATTAATTTTCTTTTCTGTATTGATTAAATCCTGATGTTTAAACTGAATATATCCTTGATCAGGTTTTAATAGCCCGACAATATTTTTGAGTAAAGTACTTTTTCCACTCCCAGATGCACCGACAATCCCTAATAGTTGCTGCGACATTTCCAGTTTAATATTCAATCTGAAATCGGCTTGTTGATATTGAAAATCACATTTCAACATTTCAGCCTCCCAATTTCCGTTGATAGTTTTGCAAAATAAAATAATTGGCAATTAAGGCTGTAAATGCCAAGAAAATAGATAAAACCACCAGACGCATCGCCATTTCTTCACCATTCGGTTGTTGCAGCAAGGAATAAATTGCGATGGGAATAGTGCGGGTTTCATCCGGAATATTGCCCACAAAAGTAATGGTGGCACCAAACTCACCCAGACTGCGGCTAAAACATAAGATGCTGCCAATCAGCATACCGGGAATCGCCAGAGGTAAATTGATACTCCAAAACACTTTCCACGGTGCTGCGCCCAATGAACCTGCGATATGTTCGAGTTGCTGGTTCATAAGCTGAAATGACAAACGTATCGGTTGCACCATCAGCGGAAATGCCACAATCATCGAGGCCAATACCGCCCCTTTCCAGTTAAATGCCAGTTGCAACCCGAGTGTATTGAGATATTGGCCAATCATGCCTTGATTACCAAACAGCACCAAAAGTAAGTAACCTAAAACCACAGGCGGTAATACCATTGGCAATTGCAAACATGCTTCGACCACAAACTTAAGCCGAAATTCATATCTGGCCAAAACCCAAGCCAATACTACTGCAAAAGGTAAACAAAATAAGGTCGCAAAGCTAGCCACTTTGGCAGACAGGTAGAGTGCACTGAGTTCTTCTGGACTTAACATCTTGCAGTTATTTCTCCAGCCATTAGGGGTTCAGCCTAAATCCATATTTTTTAAAGATGGCTTTGGCCTGCACGCTTTTTTGTATAAATTGTTCAAATTGCACTGCTTCTTTATTCTGCACACCTTGCCGTGTCAAAGCTAAAGGATAAACAATCGGACTATGTAAATTTGCTGGGAAAGTACCGATGATTTTTACTTTTCGGCTGATCAAGGCATCAGTTTTATAGACAATCCCAACTTCACACTCGCCACGTTCGACAAAAGCCAAAGCCGAGCGCACATCATCCGTTCCAACAATTCGTCCTTTTAAGCCATTTAACCAGTTCAGTTTGGTCAGACTTTGCTTGGCATATTTTCCGGCAGGCACTGATTCCATTTGTCCGGTACATACATAACCTTTAAAGGACTGGGCAAAATTAAAATTAGATTGGGGTTTAAAATGAATATTCAGATGTTTCGGGCTGATCGTCACTAATTGGTTTAACAGGATGGGATGAACTGAACTGGGATTTATGAGTTTCTTTCGTACCAGATAATTCATCCAGTCCTGATCAGCTGAAAAGTATAGATCGCTGCTGGCTCCTGCTTCGATCTGTTTGGCTAAAGCAGAAGATGCACCAAATACGGAAATAATCTTAGTTTGCGGATATTGAGCTTGGTAAATTCTGGAAATTTCGGTCACAGCATTATTTAGACTCGCTGCCGCGTAAACCTTCACTGTTCCTGCATGGACTGATGAAAACATCATGGCAATGCACATGAATAAAAACAGAGATTTTTTCATGTGCATCTACCCTCATCAGTGAATAAATAAGCCTTGAACAATATCCCCTTCTTTCAGGCTTTTTCCTGCCGGAATTCGAACCAGACAATTAGCCTGCATGAGATTGCTCAGCATATGTGATTGCTGTTTGGACAGACTTTTAACTCGTAAAACCGATTGCTCAAAACTGGCGGACATTCTTAAAAAGCGCTCTCTAGCATCTATTTTCAGATCATGGGTGAGTACAGCATTAAACCAGTTCGGCTGAGATTTGTGGCCTTGTAAGGCATTTAATAAAGTTGCGGTGTAGATCTGCATGCCGACATACACTGCTGCGGGATTGCCCGGCAAACCCAGCAGATAACAATGTGAACTATCATTTCGCTGTAGCTGGGCAAAGAACATCGGCTTGCCCGGCTTCTGTTTTACTTTCCAGAATATCTGTTCAAAGCCTAAATCTAGTGCTACAGGCCGAATGAAATCATAATCTCCGACAGATACACCGCCTGTGGTTAAAATCAGGTCATAGCTTGCTGATAATTCTTGAATGAGATTCCGTACTGCCGCCTCAGTATCTGCAACATGAAAAATTTCAACCTGCTGCCCGGCTTGCTGAAACCAGGCTTCAATCAAGGGACCGTTGGCATCAAAGATTTTACCCGCTACAAAGTCTTCTATACTTTCAGCAACTTCATCACCTGTAATGACCACAGCCACTTTAGAATATTGAAAAACCTCAACAGTATTGATTCCCGCCATGCTTAAAGAGGCAATTGCACCGACTGACAGTTGTTGACCTTTATTGGCCAATAATTGCCCGACTGAAATTTCTTCGCCCACATCGCGAATATCGGCATGAGCGCTGAGCTGTTCCATAATTTTGATTCTGGATAAATCAATCACTTGAACAATTTCCTGACGTGCGACCGTAGTAGTCCCAAGCGGAATTTTAGCGCCAGTAAAAATCCTGACTGCCTGACCATCCTGAAGTTGCAGTTCACCCTGTTGTCCCGCCCGAATTTCACCAATCAGTTGGAATTCGCGTTCTGGTTCAATTGCAGCTTGGGTACACAATGCATAACCATCTACGGCACTTTGCGAAAATAACGGTAGATTAATCCCAGAATAAATATCCTCTGCCAGATAACGATTTAAGGCCTGATTCAACTTCAATCGTTCAGTTGCTAACACTTGAGTATGCTGCAAAATTAATTCTAAAGCCTGATCTACTGTAATCAGACCATGTTCTGCTCCGCATCCAGACATTATTGATAACCGCCTTGATGTGGAATATTTTTTTGCACATCAAATAAATGTACCAACGCTGGTAGTACAGCAATTAAAGATTCTTTAGCCCCTTGTCGGCTGCCCGGTAAAGTCATTACCAAACTGTTATCAATATAGCCCGCAACGCCACGACTTAAAGCTGCATACGGCGTGCGTTTCTGGCCGAAACTGCGTGAAGCTTCCATGAGTCCAGGAATTTCCCGTTTCAGTAAAGGCTGTAAAGTTTCAACGGTTAAATCTTTAGGACCCAAGCCTGTACCACCTACAGTCAGGATCAATGGATAGTCATTTTTTTGCTGTTCAACTAGTGCCAATAACTGTTCAGGGTCGTCTGGGATTACCTGATAGGCAATATTTTCAAAATTGGCTTCTTGTAATATTTCCAGGACATTTTGCCCTGCTGTATCCGGTTTTTTACCGGCAGCGACCGTATCTGAAAGCACAATGATGGATGCTGGCAAGGCTTCTTTTAAGACACGGGTAAAATGCGATTTACCGCCTTTTTTCTTTTGCAATTTACATTGATCCAGACATAGATCTTCCGGTTCACAATGTGGTTTGAGCATGTCATAGAGGGTCAATCCAGCCAGACTAACGGCAGTCAAGGCTTCCATTTCCACACCGGTTGGACCAATAGTCTCTACTGTGGCAATAATTTCGACATGTGCATCAAACAGTTCATATTCCACATCTGCGCGATAAATTGGTAAAGGATGACACAGCGGAATCAGTTCATCGGTTCGTTTAGCCCCTAAGATTCCGGCGATGCGAGCTGTCTTTAGAGCATCACCTTTTTCCGTATTGCCATTCCGTAATAATTCAATGCAATGTGGCGGTGCATGCAGAATCCCTGTAGCTACTGCAGTCCGATAACTTTCTGCTTTCATCCCGACATTTTTCATTGCATGTTCCTATAGTTCATTTCTTCTTAAAACGTGTGTCTGTTCTGACTTATATCGGCCATTGATAGATGAATGGCGTATTCTCTTTGGCATGATGGCAATGTTGATGTGTCTCATCTGAATGTTCTGAATGACGATGCGTGTGAGCAGTTTCTACATCTTTACGGATACAACACCCCTCAACATATTGACTGCTGCCATCCATATAAAATTCTTCTTTCCAGACTGGCACTTCATGTTTGACCCGCTCTACTGCTTCCTCACAAGCAGCAAAAGCTTCACGTCGATGTGCAGCATAAGCAATTGCAATAATGGCTTTTTCACCAATATCTAGTGCCCCAATTCGATGAATCACCCGCACATAGGACACGCCGTATTTGGCCTGGATTTCTTGTTCAATCTGGCGAATCATTTTTTCTGCAACAGGTGTATAGGCCGTATATTTCAGTGCCTTGACTGCTTTACCTTCATGGTGATTACGTACCGTTCCGATAAATACGCCGACTCCACCACATTCAGGAAAAGACTGGATCGGATCAAAACTTTCCAGATCTAAAGCAGTATCTTGGATCCGGGAAATCTGTTTGAATTTGCTCATTTTAGCCTCCTGCGACAGGTGACAACAGCACCAAAGTACTGTCAGCATGAAGAGGTGTCTGACGTGAAATGATATCTTCACCGATGGCACAGGCACAGCGTTCAATCATGCCAAATGCATCAGGATAATCTTGTCCCACCTGATTCAAAACTTCAGATACGGTACTTTGAGATTTGCAGATAATTTCGAGATCTTGCGGTAACTGTCGTTCTACCGCACCGAAGGCTTCAATTCTGATTCTGATCTGTGACATCTTAGCCTCCTATTATGTGCATACTAATTTTGCGGCTGTTTTGATTCATACTTTGACTTTTCAAGCGTTGCTCTATGGCATGAAAGCCCTGTTCTTTGTTCCAGATATATCGGGATAAAGCACCATACAAATTCAACTCACTTAGAGCGACAGATGAATTTAGTGATTTGATTTCCTTTTTAAGATTCAAGCCTTGAGGTGCAAACAGGCAGTTATAAAATTCACCTTGTGCAGTCAATCGCAAGCGGTCACAGCTGCCACAAAATGAATTGGTAATAGTTGAAATAATTCCAATCGGATGGCCATCAATCAGATACTGGCGTGCGGGTTCCGAAGCTGATTGGGCAGAATTATTAGTTTTTTGAGTGAGCGTAAATTCAGTCGCCAAAGTTTCTAAAATGTATTGTTCACTGACCACATGCTCAGTAGACCAATTGTGATCACCATCAAGTGGCATAAATTCGATAAAGCGCAGGACAATGTTTTGCTGAACTGACCAGCGCGCCAATGGCAGGATCTGATCATCATTGATACCCTGCATCAATACGGTATTGATCTTAATCGCTAATCCAGCGACTTGTGCTGCCTGAATTCCTTCCAGCACAGGTGCCAAATCTTTTTGAGTCAGCTGTTTAAACTGATCAGCATCCAGACTGTCCAAACTAATATTCAGGTCATCCAGTCCCGCCTGCTTTAAGGCCTGTGCATATTGTTTTAAGTAATGCGCATTCGTAGTCATGGAAATGCGTTGTAATCCCAGCTTTTTCAGCGCTTGCAGTTGTTCAACAAAATGCACTACGCCCTGACGCATTAACGGCTCACCACCAGTAATGCGGATATACTGGATGCCATGACGCACCATAAAATCGCAAAATTGATACAGCTCTTCAAAACTAAGAAGATCGTGTTTTTTCATCCATTCAGGATGTTCAGGCATACAATAAACACATTTGAAATTGCAGCGATCGGTCACTGAAATCCTTAGCTTGCGCTTGCCACGACCGAATTGATCGACAAACAAGGCATCATTTTTAAGCTGTGTCATCATATTCATGTTGAACATCCATCTTCAGGCATTGGGCGGGTTGTTGCACATATGTAGTGCGCGAAACTCAAAACGCCCAATCTTGTAATAATAAGATCTGCAATAAGTGTTCCAACTTTGTGCCAAAAGTAAAATATTCAGTTTTTAGTGCAGAAATTTGAGCTGTTGATACTGTTGCAGTTCATCCAGCGAGTTAATACTGTGAAAAAATAGCGCACGATTTTTAAAACGTGCCACTTGTGCGTGCAAATCAGCAAAACAGTGTTTGAGGCTGCGCTGTTCCTGTTCAAGATGTAATTTCAGGCTTGCCAGACTGCTGCGTTTGGCCAGACAAAATGGATAAAGTGGCTTACCGTTAATTTCCACATAAGCCACTTCAGCCAGACTGTTTTTGGCTAGAGCCTGGTGTAACTTGAGCAATACTTTGGAAGGAATATAAGTTAGGTCACAAGGGACAAATAGCACATAATCCGACTGCACATGCGACCAGGCACTTTTCATACCCATTAACGGCCCATGAAAGCCCGGCTCATCATCTTGATAATAATGAACACTTGGAATAAGTTTCTGGTAAATGGAATAGTCGCGATGGCTGTTAATCCAGACCTGTGCAACATTCGATTTCAGCTGTTGGTGAATCTTGATCAGCTGAATCTGGTCATCGAATTTCTGCAACAGTTTATTGATGCCATTCATGCGTCTTGCCTGTCCACCCGCCAGAATTACCAGATCAGTACGTGGATAGGCTGTTTTATTATTTTCTCTCTCGGCTCCTTTTTTCATTCTACCGTCTCCAATTGACATGTTTTAATCAGGCCACGGATTTCAGGTAAACACGAACCACAATTCCCTCCGGCTTTTAAACATGCGGTCACCTGTTTTTCATCCGTAATATTTTTAGTTTTAATGGTGTCAATGATGCGGTTTTTACCGACTTTAAAACAGCTACACACCAGTGGACCTTCATTATTTGCCATCGACATCGGCTGTCCAGCAAGTAAGGCTTTACGGTGCATAGCACTTAAACGTTCACGTTTAAACAGACTTGCCACCCAGTCGCGGTCCGGCAATAAGGCCTTCGGTGCAATATATAGGCTGGCAATCACATGACCATCCTGAAGTATCACGCTATGACTGATGTGGGCGGTCTGATCTTCAAGATTCAGCCATTCAAAACTTTCATCATGAAATGGCAATAATTCTTTTAAATGCTCAGTGGTGTAGCTAAATTTCTTCCGGTCTGCCAGTTCATAACGTATTGCCTTGCTGGTAGTGATTTTAGTCCACCACACGGTGGCTTCAATCGACGGCTGTACGATTTTTTCAAAGCCTTGACGCACATAAAATACGCCTTGCCACTGGCTATAAAATGGATGGATGATAACCGGAGTATGCTTGAATTCTGGCTCACCCGAAATAGCATCCACTACCGGATTCACCACCTTGCCAATCCGAGCATCGGATGCGACCTGATCATTCCAGTGAATCGGGGCAAAGACCTGTCCACGGCAGATATTGTCACTAATAGTCGCACGCAAGACACAATTGCCCCACTGCGATTTCACCTCAACCAATTCACCATCCTGAATCCCGTATTTTAGTGCATCATTCGGGTGAATTTCACAGTAAGGTTCGGCACGGTGCGTACTCAAATTCGCCGATAAACCGGTACGGCTCATGGTATGCCATTGGTCACGAATCCGGCCAGTATTCAAAATTAAAGGATATTCACTAGAGGTTTGATGAACCGGATTGACCGCTGAAATTGCAATGAATTTGGCTTTGCCATCTGCATGGCTATACTGGCCTTCGCTATAGAGTCGAGCTACTGAATCTTCTGCCTGATCTTTTCTCCAAACTGGCCATTGCACCGGTTTCAGTTCATCATATTCAGCTAGGCTTAAATCGGTTAGGCCTTTTAAATTAAAATAGCGGAAATATGGCGTTTCAGATCGCTGACTTAAATCAGAGTTTTGCTCAGCAGATAATTGGGCATGCTCCAGAAAAATGTCATGGCTATTATTAAAATCAAAACCTGTGAAACCCATCTTCTGAGCCACCTGACTGATCGCCCACCAGTCAGCTTTGGCTTCACCCGGTGCATCCAAAAATGCATGCTGACGTGAAATACGACGTTCCGAATTGGTCACGGTACCGTCTTTTTCTCCCCAGCCTAATGCAGGTAGCAAGACATCGGCATATTGGGTCGTATCTGTATCTTGGCAAATATCGGATACCACCACGAATTCGCATTTTTCTAGCGCACGTTTGACCTGATCGGCATCTGGTAAGCTGACCACCGGATTGGTGGCCATAATCCAGATCGCCTTGATCTTGCCACTTTCAACGGCCTGGAATAAATCAACTGCTTTCAGTCCTGCTTGTTTAGCAATATACGGACTTTGCCAGAAATTTTGTACCAGCTGCTGATGTCCCGGATTTTCTAAATCCAGATGTGCAGCCAGCATATTGGCTAGCCCCCCGACTTCACGGCCGCCCATCGCATTTGGCTGACCAGTCATGGAAAATGGCGCTGCGCCCAATTTACCAATTTTGCCTGTTAATAGATGACAATTGGTAATGCTGTTGGCTTTATTCACCCCTTGCGAAGACTGATTGACCCCCATTGAAAACAGGGTCATAACTTTTTCAGTTTCGGCGAATTTCTGATAAAAAGTTTGCAGTTTCTCGACTGCAATACCGGTACGTTGAGCAACTTCTTGAATCGGAGACTCAGCTTCACTTTGTACTAAGGCTTGCTCCAAGCCTTGTGTATGTTGAGCAATAAATTCTTGGTCTGCGTGACTATTTTTCCAGAGGTACTGCAATAAGCCATTAAACAGCGCCACATCCTTACCTGGCAGAATTGGTAGGTGTAGATCTGCTGCTTCACAGGTACTCGTAAAACGCGGATCAACCACGACCACAAACAGGTCGCGCTGTTCCTTGGCTTTCATAATGCGCTGATACAGCACTGGATGACACCAAGCGGTATTGGAACCGACCAGTACCACCATGTCAGTATGTTCGAAATCTTCGTAGCTGGCTGGAACCAAATCTTCGCCAAAAGCTCGTTTATGTGCAGCAACAGCTGAAGACATACACAGACGTGAATTGGTATCGATGTTTGCAGTACCGAGATAGCCTTTGACGAATTTATTCACTATATAATAGTCTTCGGTCAGCAGCTGACCGGAAACATAAAAGGCAATACTGTCACGACCATACTGGTCGATGCATTGCTGGAATTTATTGGCAATGGACGAAACTGCAGTATCCCAATTCGTGACTTCACGTGAGCCTTTACGTCCCAGCGTTGGATGCAATAAGCGAGTTTCCAGCCCCAAAGTATCTGCCAGATTACTACCTTTAATGCATAACTTGCCATAATTAGAAGGATGGTTAACATCGCCTTCAACAGTCACTTTAGGGCCTGATGTGGTCGGCGTTACATGTGCAGTCACACCACAACCCACGCCACAATATGGACAGGTGGTTTGAGTCGTCATCGTTTTTAATTCTGTGGAGCTATGCAGTTCCACCACTGGGATACTATTCATTGCTGCTGTGCTCCTTAATTATCTAAATTCACTTATCTCGCCAAATCTATAATGTCTAGCTTTTGCAGGTTTGATTTAAATTTTTTCTTGGTCTCAAAAGTTTTAATCCTCCCCAACCCTCCTTTGTTAAAGGAGGGAAGTTCCCCTCTTTTTAAAGAGGGGTTAGGGGAGATTTATGTGATGGATTACCCTGCTTTCTTTAATGCAAAATCCCGACCAAACAGCAGTTTATTTCGAATCGAAGTAATCGGTGTCTGATCTGCAATCAGCTCGGCATACTAGGCACCATCCTCAGTATCGCCAAACAGCACCGCACCAATTACTTTATCCTTTTGAATAATAATGCGTTTATAGATCTGACGTTTCTCGTCATTCAGTACGATATCTTCAAAATCATCTTTTGGTTCGAAGTCACCTGCAGAGAACACATCACAACCACTCACTTTCAGCTGAGTCGGAACCGTTGGCGATTTAAAGGTCAGGCTGCCATGCTCGGCCAGATGTGATGCACAAATGAACGCCTGGCCCCAAAGTGGTTCAACTAGACCAAAGGTTTGACCACGGTGCTCGATACATTCACCCACCGCATAAATACTTGGGTCAAAAGTCTGCATGGTGTCATTCACTAGCACACCACGGTTGCAACGCAGACCGGCACTTTGCGCCAATGCGATATTTGGACGAATACCAACTGCGAAGACCACCAAATCAGCAGCCAGCACGGTGCCATCTTTTAGTTTCACTTGGGTCACATGACCTTCTTCACCAATTAAGCATTCGGTATTGGCTTCAGTCAAGATGGTGATACCTTTCTGCTCAATCGCTGTTTTCAGCATCTGGCTGGCTTTGCTGTCCAGCTGACGATCCATAATGCGATCCATCAGGTGCAACACAGTGACATTCATGCCTTGCTGTTGCAGACCATAAGCAGCTTCCAGACCTAGTAGACCGCCACCAATCACCACCGCATTTTTCTTGGTTTTGCAGTAGTCCAGCATGTTGTTCACATCATAAATGTCGCGGAAGCTGAGTACGCCTTTTAAGTCACTACCTGGAATTGGCGGAACGAATGGCTTGGAACCCGTCGCCAGAATCAAACGGTCATAACTGATCACTTCGCCTTTTTCGGTATAAACCTGCTTACGCGGACGGTCGATACGAATCGCAGGATCACCTGCAATCAGACGAATACCTTTGTCGGCATACCATGCATGCGGATGCAGCATGATGTCATCAATGGTTTTCTCGCCAGAAAGCACTGGCGACAGCATGATGCGGTTGTAGTTACCCCACGGCTCTTCACCAATCACAGTAATTTCATAACGGTCTGGTGCCATATCCAGCAGGTCTTCCAGACAACGCATGCCGGCTAAACCATTACCGACTAGTACCAGTTTCATTTTTTCCGGTGAAACACCGTTGTTAGTGATATAGGTTTTTTGTGGCACTGGGCTAATGAATACCTTGCCATTTTCAATTTTGTTTGGAAATACCAGCAGTTTTTGATCTTTATCTTCCAGACAGCGGCCAGTCGCCAGACTGAAATGCTGCTTGTAAATTGGTGAAGCGACAACACGCTCACCTTGCAAATCACCTAAAATTCCGCGTGACATCACAAATGCTTTACTAAATGGATCCTGATTACTTAAAGCGTAAATACGCTTTTCATTACCTACACGGAACAAAGCAATTTGCTGATCTTCCACCAATGCAGCGACACCTGTATTTGACGTAATGTCATCCAGTGCACACACTTCAACCCAATTCAGTTCATTCATATCTTTTAAAATTGTCATATTCTTGCTCCTTTATTCTTTGAATCAGGCTTCAACTACCGGAATACGGCTGGCATTGCGTTCAACTTCAGTTTTTGGACGGATCTGACCGCGCACTTCAGTAAATTGAACATGCGGATCGTTTTGCTGTTCAGCCTTGGCATTAATAAAGGTTTTGAAACGTTTACGGACTTCTGGATCTTCAATCGCAGTACGCCATTCGTCCTGATAAGTACCCACCACATGCTCCATACGGCGTTCTAATTCCGCTGCCAAACCAAGTGAGTCATTCACAACGACATCTTTCAGGTAATCCAGGCCGCCTTCGAGGTTGTCACGCCATACTGAAGTACGTTGTAGACGGTCCGCAGTCTGGATATAGAACATGAAGAAACGGTCGATATAGCGGACTAAAGTTTGTGTATCCAGGTCAGAAGCCAGCAGTTCAGCATGACGCGGTTTCATACCACCGTTACCGCAGACATAGAGGTTCCAGCCTTTTTCAGTCGCGATCACGCCAACGTCTTTACTTTGTGCTTCGGCACATTCACGGGTACAACCAGACACGGCCATTTTCAGTTTGTGTGGAGAACGCAGACCTTTGTAACGATTTTCCAGGAAGATCGCCAAACCAACAGAATCATCCACACCATAACGGCACCAGGTGCTACCGACACAAGATTTCACGGTACGTAGTGATTTACCGTAAGCATGCCCCGATTCAAAACCGGCATTGATCAGTTTTTCCCAGATTTCTGGTAATTGATGTAGTTGCGCACCAAACATATCGACACGCTGGCCGCCAGTCAGTTTGGTATACAGACCATATTCTTTGGCAATCTGACCAATGACGATTAGACCATCTGGAGTGACTTCACCACCTGCCATACGAGGAACGACAGAGTAAGTACCATCTTTTTGAATATTACCAAGGTAATAGTCGTTACTGTCTTGCAGGCCGGCATGGCTTGGTTTTAGGACAAAATCGTTCCAGCAAGATGCCAGGATATTTGCCACTGTTGGCTTACAGATATCGCAGCCCAGACCATGACCATGCTGTTGAATCAGGTCATCAAAGGTCTTGATTTCATTAACACGAACCAGGTGATACAGCTCTTGGCGTGAATAGGCAAAGTGTTCGCAGAGATGATTGTTTACGGTAACACCTTGTCGTTGTAATTCAGATTTCAGAACTTGCGTCACCAGCGGTGCACAGCCACCACAGGCAGTTGCAGCTTTGGTGCATTTTTTCAGGGCACCAAGAGAAGTTGAACCATCAGCAATTGCAGAACAGATATCCGCTTTAGAAACGTTATTACATGAACAGATCGTCGCACTGTCAGGAAGTAGATCTACCCCGCTGCCACCCGTTTTCGATGCTGCCTGATCAAAGCCTGGCATGATCAGACTTTCCGGATTTTCTGGAATTTCCAGACCATTCAGCATCATTTGCAGCAGGTCGTTATATTCTTTGGCACAACCGACCAGCACTGCACCCAGCAGTTTAGTTTTTTCTGCATTGACCACAATTTTCTTGTAGACCTGCGCCGCTTCATCGGCATAGAAGTAGCTCAGTGAACCTGGTGTCATGGCATGTGCATCGCCAACTGAGGCAACATCAACGCCCATCAGTTTCAACTTGGTGCTCATGTCTGCGCCAGCAAATGCTGCACATTCTTCTTGCAGGACATGTTTCGCAGCGATACGCGCCATGTCGTAGCCTGGCGCAACCAGACCAAAAATCTTGTTATTCCACAGCGCACATTCGCCAATCGCATAAATGTCCGGATTTGATGTCTGGCAGTAATCATTGATCACGATACCACCGCGCTCACCAATCGCCAGACCGCTTTGACGTGCCAGTTCGTCACGTGGGCGAATCCCCGCAGAGAACAGGATGATGTCGGTTTCAAGTTCAGCACCATCACCGAACTTCATAACATGTTTAGCATTTACGCCCTCTTCAATTGACGAGGTTGCTTTTTGGGTATGGACTTTAACGCCTAGATCTTCGATTTTGCTGCGTAATACTTTACCGCCAAGATCATCAATCTGAACTGCCATTAAGCGTGGTGCGAATTCGACCACATGCGTTTCCATATTCAGGTCACGCAGGGCTTTGGCCGCTTCCAGACCCAGCAACCCACCGCCAATCACGACACCGTTTTTGGCATTCAGGCTCGCTGCACGGATCGCATCCAGATCTTCAATGGTACGGTAAACAAAGCAGTTTTCACGGTCGTTGCCTGGAATTGGTGGAACAAAAGCATAGGAGCCGGTAGCTAAAACCAGTTTGTCATACGCAATCACATCGCCATGATTAGTGGTGACTGTTTTGTTAACAGTATCGATTGCAGTCGCTTTGGTACTCAAACGTAGATCAATTCCATACGCATCTGCAAAGTCGTTACGGCAAAGGGTTAAATCCTTGGCCGATTTTCCAGTGAAATATTCAGTTAAATGCACACGGTCATAAGCCAGACGCGGCTCTTCTGCCAGAATCGTGATTTCAACGTCATCACCTGCATGCTCAAGCACAGATTCAATAAATTTGTGTCCTACCATGCCATGGCCAATCATTACCAGTTTCATATTCCTTCTCCTAAATTTTCTAAATCTTGTATCTTGTGTTTTAAGCTAGGTTGTTTCGTTCAAGGACGGCTTCTTCATAGAGCTTTTGCTCTTTGGCCTTATGCTCAACCGAGAAGCGAATCATCAGAACAAAACTTGCTGCAATCACGACCAGGCCGCCAAGTGCCATCAGACAGGTTTGAATATCCAGCATGCCTTTAAGTAAGAATCCTGCTGCGACCGCACCCACGTTACCGCCTGCACCGATAATGCCGGCCACACCGCCTAAAGCATCACGGTCAATAAATGGCACCAGCGCATATGTTGCACCACATGCCATATGGGTAAATAATGCAAAGACAGTCATTGTGATAATGGCCAGCATGGCACTGTTCATTTGCGAGAATAAAATCAGGAATAAGCCTTCCATCAAGATCATGGCAAACAGCACTTTGGTACGTCCGTCCAGGCCTTTTTTGATGGCAACTTTGTCTGAAACGATGCCACCCAGTGCACGGGCAAACAGGGCTAGCAGACCGAAGATCCCGGCCGTCATACCTGCTTCTTTTAAACCAAAGCTGAAGTTTTCTACGTAGTACATGGCTACGATGTTATGAATGAAGATTTCGATACCGAAACAGGCCGCATAAGCGCCAAATAGAATCCAGACACGGTAGTTACGTGCAGCATGCATCAGAATTGCCATGCCACCTTTTTTCTCGCTACCAACCTGAATTCCTGCTGCACGCAGTTCTTTAAAGTTGCCTTGTGGGCAGTCCTGAGTGAATTTCCAGTACAAGGCACCGACAATCAGCATCATCAGGCCTGGAACAATTAAGGCAATTCTCCAGCCCATCGCCTGTTCAACACCGAACATCACCAACGCAGCTAGAAGTAAGGGCATCAAGGCTTGAGTTGCACCACCACCGGCATTTCCCCAACCTGCAGATGCCGCATTCGCTGTACCCACTACATTCGGCGCAAACATGATGCTGGTGTGATATTGGGTAATGACGAAACTGGCACCAATGGCACCAATCAGTAAGCGGAAAAACAGGAAGGATTCATAGCTATTCGCAGAGGCCACACCAAAAACCGGGATACTGCCGAGTACGAGTAAGGCGGTATAGGTTTTCCGTGGACCATATTTGTCACATAGCGGACCGACAATCAGTCGAACCAGAATGGTGATCGCGACTGCTGCAATATTGATATTGGCGATTTGATCTTTGGTTAAGCTGAATTCACCCGCGATCACAGGCATCAGCGGTGCACAGGCGAACCAGGCAAAGAAGCAGACAAAAAACGCGAGCCAACTCATATGGAAGGCTCTCATTGCTGCGCTGCTGAAATTCAAAAGACTTATTTTTGTTGCTTTCTTTTCATATAAATTTGAAGACATCACCATCTCCTTCCAGAACTGAACGTATAGGCTTATCTGCTATGCGAATCGCTGCACACCAGATGCGATCAGAACGGACGTCATTGGCCGTCTTACAAATTTCTTTAGAGTCGTCTTTGACTCATATTCTATTAAGCACAAAGCGTGCCAACAAAATAACTTTATGAATAAGTACTTGTATTTATATTATTTATCGAGAGGTACTTTTATATTTTTTCTAAATTATAGTGCCTGCAAATCAAGCTCTTTCTCATTTTCCTGAGAATATTTATAACCAGATTTTAAAATTGCCACTTCAATGCGCTATTTGGCACAGCTTTAGTGCAAGGAAGAACATAATCAAACCAGGTATTTTTAATTAAAGAAAAACGTGTAGTTAAAATTTAAATTTTTTAAATGAGTTAGCTAATTAAGAATCTAGATGTGTCTAATACAATTAAATTTAGAAAATTTTAATTCAAGATTATGTACTTCACTTGAATTTCGGACATATAGAAAAAATATAAAATTTTTTCCATATTTTTTAAATATTTATGTGGTAGCAACATTAAATAGAGAGCCAATCCAGAAACTGAATAGCATGGCAACGATGCCCCAAATCATGACACGCAGTGCGCCTTTCCACATACTGCCACCGCCCGCATAACTGGCTAATGCTCCCATCATTCCCAGACTAAGCACTCCCACCAGCATAACGCCCTGATCTAGCAAATGTGAAGGCAAAACCAAAATGGATACCAATGGAAATAAAGAACCTACCGTAAATGCTGATGCTGAAGAAAATGCCGCCGTAAAGGGCCGGGCAGCTGTCTGTTCCAGAATTCCAATTTCATCACGTGCATGCGCATCCAAGGCATTATGTGCAGTAAGCTGTTTTGCCACTTCTTCGGCCAGATCAGCTTCTAAACCTCGCTTGATATAAATATTTTTTAGCTCTCTTAATTCATGTACGGGATGCAGATTTAATTCCCGCTCTTCCATGGCGAGATCATTTTTTTCAATATCCTGTTGCGACTTGACCGAGATATATTCCCCAGCTGCCATCGAGGCTGCACCAGAAATCAGGCCAGCAACACAAGCAATCAAAAGTGTTTGTGACGAAGCACCACTGGCTGCCATCCCGACAACCAGACTGGTCACGGAAATAATTCCATCATTGGCACCAAGCACTGCGGCACGCAACCAGCCAGAACGTTGTATATAATGTTTTTCATGATGATGGGAATGAGGCATGTCTTTCTCGTTCTTCTAGCAGATGAAATAAGATTTTAAATTTTAGTCACTTACTATTTTATCATCTTACATTAAGCCAAATATTTCAAATATGAATCTTCACCTTCAGAGATATCTTCGAGTTTCATCTACTTATTTTAAAAAAAGAAAAATTATTTATTGTGAAGGCTTAAATAGATTTTAGCCAGCGGCCGCCATAAGCAACTCACTGGCTATACCTTAAAGGATGAACTTCTGATTATTATCAATGACCTCTCACTTTATATAAGTAATAAGGCCAAACGCTTAAACTAAATACATGGCATTAATCACTGATATCGAGACCATGCCTTAGCCTCGGATGGCAGCTTCAATTGCAGCGACATCAATTTTCTTCATGGTCATCATGGCATCAAAAGCTCTTTTAGCAACACCACGGTCTGAACTGTATGATGCTTCAAGCAAAGCTTTAGGGATGATTTGCCAAGATACCCCCCATTTATCCTTACACCATCCGCATTCGCTTTCCTGACCACCATTATTGACGATCGCATTCCAATAGCGGTCAGTTTCTTCCCGATCTTCTGTGGCGACTTGAAATGAGAAAGATTCATTATGCTGAAATACAGGTCCTCCGTTTAAACCAATACATGGAATACCCAGTACGGTAAAGTCTACTGTGATGACATCACCTGCTTTACCAGAGGGATAATCTCCAGGTGCAAGAACGATGGCACCTACAGATGAATTTGGAAAAATTTCTGCATAAAATCGTGCGGCTTCTTCAGCATCATGATCGTACCAAAGACAAATGGTATTCTTTGCAATATTCATGATCTCACCTCTTCTTTCAGAATAGGTTTTAAACTACCTAAGAACTCTTCAATATCTCATCTACTAGTTGAGTCCTACTCTTCCCATCTTTCACCCAAAATTAAGATAAGCCTGTTTTAGAATTGTATATTTATTGATCTAATTGACTGAAAGCGTCATCAAAAAGAATAGTTTTAAAGAGTCGAGAGGAAACCTTTATCACCACTTAATCATAATATGTGGTTCTCTTTTTAGAGAATCGGTCAAGCTGCTTTAAAAATCCTTCGAAATAATCTTTCTGCTTTTCTTCAGTTCGATAACCTGCATATAAAGTCCGGCGCAGTCCATTCGGGGCTATACAATTCAAACGGCGTGAAGTCACCCAGCCTTTTTGCTCATATTCATTCACTACCCAATCTGGCAAGGCTGCAATTCCCCGACCACTGGCAACAAGTTGAATCAGCATTTGAGTCAAGTCGGTGGTGCGAATCTGTTTAGGTAAAATATTCGCTGGAATAAACAGGTGTGACATGATGTCCAGACGGTGCTTGTCCACTGGATAGGTAATCAGTGTTTCTTCCGCCAATTCCTGGACGCTAATACTTTGGGAACGCACTAAAGGATGAGTATTCGATAGCACCAAACGCGACTCATACTCAAAAATCGGGAAATACTCTATACCCTTCAGTTCAATAGGATCAGCGGTAATAAGCAGATCGAACTCCCCTGTTTGTAATAATTCATGCGGATTGGCCTCAAAGCCAGAAGCGAAATCCAAATCTACATCTGGATATTGAATACGATATTGATTCAGTAAAGGCATCAACCAGTCGAAACAGCTATGGCATTCGGAAGAAAAAATGATCCGTCCTGTCTGCCCATGCACAATGCGAATGATATCACTCTGTGCAACATGGACTTGAGGCAAAATATCATCTGCCAGCTTCAGTAAGCGCTGCCCGACATTGGAAAAACTGACCGGGCGACTACGGCGATTGACGATTTCGACTCCGAACCATTGATCCAATTCACGAAGCTGATGGGACAAAGCTGAAGGCGTGAGACAAAGATCTCCTGCTGCTGCAACCAGTGAGCCATGTTCTCGTAACGCGACTAAGGTTTTTAAATGACGAAGTTCTAACATGAATGCCCTGAAACCTATCTAATCTGATTCAATCTTAATTAAATAAGCTTACCCTATTTTGAACTTTAATATTATTAAATTTCATTTTAAAATTTATAGAATGAATTTTTCTCAACCAATAAAATCTACCACTCTTATCGATACAAAATAAAAACCTCCGAAATTAGGAGGCTTTTACTTCAGTTAGAGTTTAAGACTCAACCTCTTTTCAAAAGAAGGAAACACCCTAGCTCAAAAATCATGAGACATTTCCTTCTATTCAGGCTTAATAAACTTAACTGTTTTTTATGGACTGAAAGACTTGATAGGCTGCCTTGATTCGCTCTGCATTGGGAATTTTTTTATTCATCATCATCACCAGTCCAAAATTTTCTTCCGGAACAAACAGCACATAGGTGCCAAAGCCATTGGTTGAACCGGTTTTATGAAAGACTTGTGATTTTTCCTGAATAGTATTTTTGACTATTGGATTTGCTTGCATCACGACTTTTTCAGAATTACTTTCCAGCAAAATATCGAGCGTCGTCGGATATGAAAAAGTCTCCCAACCGAGTGCTTGGGTCATTTTCCCAAGCTTAAAATATCCATGATGAGTTTCCAGAAGCGCTTGTTTAATATCAGGCTTGTTCTTTTTCAGATTCAGATTGGTATCTAATAATTTCAGCATATCGGGAAGTGTAGATTTCACCCCATAAGCCTGAGCATCCAGAGCTCCCGGGTTTACCCGCACCGGATGATTGTTCTGATCATAACCAAAAGCATAATGAACCCTTTGTGCTTTCGGAACATTGATATAGGTATTCTTTAAATTGAGTTTTGGAAAAATCGTCTGTTCCAGCAATACGCTAAAAGGAACATTCATTGATCTTGCACTTAACTCACCAAATAAGCCAATACTGGGATTTGAATATTGCCGATATTGGCCAGGCGGATGTTTGACCTGCCAATCTTGGAAATACTTTAAAACTTGCTGATCAGTCTGGACCTGATCTGGAAATTGCAAAGGTAAGCTTCCACTTGTATAAGTCGCTAATTCCAGCAAACTGACTTTGTTGATTTCTGAATTCTTTAAATCAGGCCAATACCTAGCTGGATGATCATTAAAAGAAAGCTTGCCCTGACTCTTAGCATAGCCCCCTGCGATGCCCGTAAAAATTTTACTTACAGAACCTAATTCAAAAATTGTTTGTCGATTTACAGTTTTATGGTCGATATGAGATTGCAGGCCATAATAGTAGTCATGATTTTTTCCCTAAATTTCGACATGTCTTCTCATTCAATTTGAAGAGAAAAGGCTATTTTCCTAGAAAATAGCCTTTTTTATATGCTAATTTAGCTAAGTTAACATTTGATGTTAGTCAATAAAGCATACATAATTGAAATTTCAATACCTATTTATTAAAAATTTATAAGATATTTCAATAGCCTTAAACTCGCCTAACAATCTGATTAATGATTAAATTTTACAAAATAATTTCACATTAAAACATATACTTAAGCCCTAATTGAGCTTGTATATCATCAGAATTTTTCGCATTTCCTGCTACATCACCAAACATATTCCATTTAGAGTTGTTTGTTAGATAGTTGAATGTAATGCCATACAAGAAGTAATCCTTGTCGTAAGCAGGTGCTTGGTAGCTCACACCAACAGTATTATCTACGTTTGATGCCAAGCTAACATTTGGTAAAGAGCGATCTACCGCATTAGCATATTCACCATAACCACCTAGCGCCAAGTTTTTAGTAACTTGATAGTCGAATCGAACACCTGCATGCAGTTTAGTTTCTTTAGCTGTTACATCATCAATAGTAACACCTATTTCACTAGACTCTTTAACCTTGTCCAAAGTAACACTGTTAAAGCTTAGTGCAGCATACGGAGACACTGACCATTGATTATTAATGAAGCTATAACCTACTTCACCGTATACACCATACTTATCTAAATCAGATTTAGCATTGCTTTGCTCTGAATCCACACCGTTTGTTACGCTACGTTTAAATTCAACATCACCAAAACCATATTGAGCATTAGCTGCGAAATACAAGTCTGATGCGGTATTCCATTTACCATAAACACCAAAGGTAGTCAGGTCAGTTTCACTTGTACCATTTGATTCTGAAAACTTAGAGTCATCTTTGTAAGTTGAAACATAAGCACCTAAAATCGCATTATCAGCCACATGGAAATCTGCACCAGCGGTCAAAGTTGAGATTTCTGAATCAACCTTATCCCATCCTTTAGCTTTTGTAGAAGTCTCCTGATAAGCGCCATTTACCCACGCACCTGTTACACCTTGTTTAGATACTTGGAATGCACGTTGAGCGACTTGTGCATTGGTCATTGCATCGTTGTGCAATAATACAGATGGTGTTTCCGCAAATAACGCCCCCGCATTAGTATTCAAGACAGCTTGTGCTTGCTCAGCAGTCACCGCTTGCTGTACTTTCGCTACATAGCTGGTTAATTCAGTTGATTCACCATTCACAGCTTGCGCATTCGCTTTAGCCATAAGTTGGTTAACTAAATCACCAGAAGCATTAGACAGACCACCGTTCAAAGTACCTGCTACTTTAGCATCTTTTAACTGAACATCTACTGAATAAGTATTAGCATCCTTAGTGGTTTCACCGATTTGAAGGAATGCACTATTAGCAGCAACCGTATTAAAATCACCTGTAATAGAACCTGCTTTAATTACATCATGTTTACCAGCAGTAACCATTTTTTGATCTTGAGCAGTAACTTCTAACGCACCATCTAGATTAGCAGCACCAGTAACAGTTAAATAGTGTTCCAATCCATACACTAATTTTGCTTGTTCATACTGATTGTAGTCACCAGCAATAGTTAAGCGACCCTTTTCCGTTGAAACAGTACCACCATTATCAACAGCACCCACCTCACCAGCACCTGTTAATAAACCTGTGCTGTATACAGACGTTAATGGAGATTTAATACTACCATTCACACGTAATTCACCATCACTTACAACAGTATTACCAGAGAAAGTATTATTGCCACTTAGTACCAATGTACCCTTACCACCTTTTACTAACCCTGCATCACCAGTGATGTTGTTAGAGAAAATAGCTAGACCTGAATCAACTTCTGCATTAAAGGTTTCACCAAAAATTCGGCTGAACATTTCAGGGCCTTTCAAAGCTGAAGCTTGATTAAAATAACCCCAACCAAAAGTTTCATTAAATAATTTTTGGTCTGAACCATCATCAACATAATCAGCAGTAGTCAAAATAGTTTGACGCACTTGGTCGGCTGTCATCCAAGGATATTTAGACCAAATTTGAGCAGCCAATGCAGTAATTTGCGGTGCAGATGCAGATGTACCGACAAAAATAGCATTACCGTTTAAACTTTCGCTATAAACAGGAACTTCAAAGTCAGCAGCCACACACCAACGAGCAGCACTAGCACAAGCATTTGCACCCGTACCATCTTTTGCACGGTAAAGAGCTTTTTTAGTAGAATCCACACCAGTTACAGCTAAAAGCCCCTTCTCAATACCTTCACCCCCAATAAAAGTTGGAAGCAAAGCTTCAATATTAGGCGTAAAAGAACCATCGTTACCTGTTGAGAAAACAATCAATGAACCACCATCTACCAAATTCATTGCATATTTAGTAAGTGTCTTCTGGTATTCAGGCCCAGCAGAACGAGTCCCAAATGAACCATTAAATAATTTCACACCATGCTTATCATGCAGGTCTTGCATAGCAAGGAGAGCGCTTGATGTATAACCTAGGCCACCATTTTCATCCGAAGTTCGTGCGCCATAGATTTCGGCAATATCTTTAGCAGCACCTTCAGGAATATATTTGTATTCTGGATCGCCATTTTTCTTAGCAGCAATAACACTTGCAACCAAAGTACCATGATTATTAATATTTAAATCCTGAATATCAATTCCTGCATTTGTGAGATCGGTAACAGTGATCTCACCTGCTTCATAATCTTCAATATATTGATAAACTTTTTTAACTGCATGCTCTAAGACTTCATTTTTACGAACACCAGAGTCAATAACACCAACTTTTACTTTATTTGCAGATGTATTAGGTTCTGCAACATTAAAGTTTTCTTTTTTATACACGTAACTCTGTTTAGGAGTTGGCTCTTTACCACCTGAACCAGTGCCTGTATCTGAACCAGTACCTGTATCTGAACCAGTCCCTGTATCTGAACCAGTACCTGTATCTGAACCAGTCCCTGTATCTGAACCAGTACCTGTATCTGAACCAGTACCTGTATCTGAACCAGTACCTGTATCTGGATTCTCAACCCCACCCACTGGTGGTGTGGTTACATTTGGACCATTTGATGCAGAATTACCTCCGCCACCACCACAACCAATTAAAATGGAGGTTATTGCTACTGATAAAACCGTTTTTGTAAAGAAATTATTGAACACTCAACGCCCCTATTTTTCAATTAAAATAAATATATAATTCTTTAAAACAAATATATAATTTTAATTATAATTAAAAAAAATCTTAGAACAATTATTCAAAAGTAGAATACACCTCTTGTGTTAGTCAAAATTTAATCAGTGATAAGCGTTGATTTTTAAATAAATATCAAAGTCTAAAATAGTCAAAAATGATAATTTCGCGAGAGGTCTAATATTCATATAATTTATTTATAAGAAATCATGAAACTATTTTTAAAATTTATAAATATTTTGAATGCATGGCAGAGTAAAACTTGAAGTGCGACATAAACCACCTAATTAATTTAAAGGGTTTATGGAGTATAGGACTTACGCATTGACGGATTCAAAAAAGTGAACCGTACCGGGTTTGTCGAAGACCAAACTTTCTGAGATGAGAAGCATTGCCTCGCAAGACGTAGCGAAGCGTAGTGTTCCGATGAAAAAACCTAAATATACCCCTGAAATCAGAGATAGAGCGGTCCAATTATTGATTGAATCTGAAAAGATTATCTTTCTACTTGGGCTGCAATCACAGATATTGCATTAAGATTGGTTGTACGCCTGAAACATTACGTATTTGGCATCAAAAATATCTGGATAAACAAAATCCAGTTAAAGTACAGCAGCTTTCAGATCAAGAACGTAATAAACAACTCGAACGTAAAAATAAAGAACTGCAACGTGCTAACGAAATTCTACGTAAAGCAGCCGCTTTTTTCGCCCAAGTGGAGCTCGACTGCCCACACAAATAATGGTGGATTTCATCCATAGCAATAAAGACCTATCTGGCGTTGAGGCGATTTGTAAGATTTTACAGATCGTAGCTTCTACCTATTATCGAACCCTAGATCTCGTTGATGAGAAGCATCGCTTTGCAAGGGAACATCAAGCGAAACGAGATCTACATGATGAGCATCATGCTGAACAAATCAAACAAATTGGAAAGAAAGTTCAGTTCGTTATGGTGTACGTAAAGTTTGGCAACAACTGAAACGTGAAGGCTATATTATTGCGCGCTGTACAATGGTTCGCTTGATGCAGAAGCTAGGTCCACAAGGTGTTTAGTGTGGTAAGAATAAACAAACTACCCGTAGCCTAGATGTTCAAAATTTTAATACTGATCATCCTGACCCTTGCGAAGCAGTGCTCAGGTCGATGACTTCACGTATATTCAAACCAATTCAGGTTGGGTCTATATCGTTTTTATTATTGATGTGTTCTCACGAGCAATTGTTGGATGGAAAGTATCAACACGTATGAATACAGACATGGTCCTGGATGCATTGGAGCAAGCATTGCATGATCGAGGTATGTCAAAGAATGTGATTCATTATTCGGATAGAGGTGTTCAATATCTTTCTATTCGTTATACCAATCGTTTAGAGGCAGCAAATTTACGAGCATCAGTTGGTACGACTGGTGATTCATATGATAATGCTTTGGCTGAACCAGTGAACGGCTTATACAAAACAGAGGTGATTAAATATTTGGTGGTGTTTCAAAAAGTATGCTGATTATATTTTAACCACAATTGAAATCTCATAAAGCATTAAAAATATAGTGAATTTAATTTACTTATTTTCAATTTCTCTATTGACAGAATTAACTAGCATACTTTTTGAAACACCCCCAAAAACCGATGTATAAACATCGGTTTTTTAATTTTTTACTTAGTTATGCAGGCGTAGCTAGATTTCCGACTTTAAGTAAGCTCACTTGCTCTTGTTGTCTTTGCATAATAATTTTACCATTACGCACACTTAAAATAGCTTTTACTTGATTAGCAACAACTTCATAATCATTTTTAGCCGGCATAATTATAAAACTGGCAGGACGTCCGACCTCAATCCCGTATTGATCCCCTAAACATAAAGTCTTGGCTGAATTATCTGAAACAAAATCCAAGCAACGTTGTAAGTCTCCGTAACCCAGCATATGACAGATATGTAAGCCAGCATCCAGAATACGAATAATATTACCGTTTCCTACTGGATACCAAGGATCACGAATTGAATCCTGAGCAAAACAAATATTCATGCCTGCACGGTCAATTTCTGGTACACGGGTCAAACCTCGGCGCTTTGGATAGCTATCAAATCTTCCTTGCAAATGAATACTTTCTGTAGGGCACGAAATAAAGTTAATTTTAGAACGTTTTAGTAAGCGGAATAACTTGTAACAATAGGCATTGTCATAAGATCCCATGGCTGTAGTATGGCTAGCTGTTACACGTTCCCCCATACCTCGTACATGTGCTTCATCTGCCAAAACTTCCAAAAAGCGAGATGCTGGATCATCAATCTCATCACAGTGTACATCCACCAGACAGTTATATTTTTCAGCTAAATCCATCAAGAAATGAACTGAACTTACACCTTTTTCACGGGTATATTCAAAATGTGGAATGCCACCAACTACATCAGCACCAAGCTTTACGGCTTCCTCCATTAAAGCACGACCATTTTTAAATGACTCAATACCTTCTTGTGGAAATGCTACAATCTGCAAATTCACTTTATCTTTGATTTCTTCTTTAACTTCAAGCATAGCTCGCATTGCAGTTAAGCTTGGATCAGTGACATCGACATGTGTACGCACATGTTGAATACCATGCTCAATGAGCATATCTAGCGTTTTTAAAGCACGTAGTTTAGTATCTTCAAAAGTGATCGTGGCTTTACGTTGCCCCCAACGTTCAATCCCTTCAAAGAGTGTACCTGACATATTCCACTCAGGCTCACCCGCAGTGAGTACAGCATCTAAATGAATGTGTGGATCAACTAAAGGAGCCATGACTAATTGTTGTTGTGCATCGATAGTATCTACATCAACTGTTTGAATGAGACTAGCCTGTTTTTCAATGGCTTCAAAGATGCCATTGTTGTAAGTAATACTAAATAGCCCTTCTTGTTGACGTAAAACTGCATTGATAATTTTCATGTTGGTTCCTTTTAAAATAATTAATGACTCATGTGCCAGATCAGTAATGCCATTGAAGCATTTAGACGGAAATTTGCCTCAGTTAAGACCTGATTTGTCAGTGATTCAATTTTTTGAATCCGTTGGTTTAAGGTGTTTCTATGGATACCAAGTCGTTTGGCTGTATCATTTAAGTTGCCATTTTCTTTAAGCCAGGCATCTAACGTTTCGAGTAGTACAAATGGATGCTTTTTATCGCTAATGAGAATACCCAAGGTTTCATGCATGAATTGCTGCAATACGCTTTTGTTTGGAATCGCTTTTAAAAGTTTTAGCACCCCCAAATCACGATATTGGCAAATACTATTTTTCATCTGCATTTCAAAAGCAATTTCCTGAGCTTGGGATGCTTCCCAAAATCCTCGTTGAAATGCCACTGCAGAATTCACTTCATTTGATAACCCTGCAAAGACTTTAAGGTTATTATCAAGTTGACTTATTTGATCGATCACTTCTATGAGTGATTTTTTCCACGCATCGATATCATGATCATCAAGGTTGAGTACCAAACTAAACTGATCCCCCTGACGGATGACTGGAATTTTCTGCTTCCACTGTTTGGACCATTTTTCCAAGGCTTCATAACACTGTTGTTTAATTCTGAAAAAGTGATTTTCATGCACAGCATCAGTATCGGTATGAAACAAGGCATGAATATTGTGTAAGCGCAGTACTGTAATCACATGACGTCCAAGTAAGTTAATTTTTAACTGTTTGGCACGAAGTTGAATTGTCTCTACCGATGGAAAATCCCCTGTCAGTAATTGAGAGATTACATCTTCACTCGATTTTTTGACTTGAGAAAACTGAACTAGCTGTGTACCAATCGCATGCGTAACTTCAACCATCTTCAAACTGTAAGGTTGCTCAATTAACGGTAAACCAAGCTCATTTGCGCGTGAAATAAGTTTAGGTGGAATTTCATGGATATATTCCTGACCTGTCATAATGACAAGCGCAGCTACATTTCGTTCATATGCCTGTTCAAGTAAACCTAAGAGATTATTTTCATCACGGGTATAGTTGATTCCCGTAACAAATACAATCTCTCCACCCTCAATCCATTCAGCGATTCCTTCATTTTCTGCTACATAGAACCAGCGGACAGGCCGATGAATATTTTCTGTTCCACCACATAATTTTAGTGGGTAAAGTGAAGGTAGATTCAGGATATCTTGAACGGTCATATTCATCGCATTACTCCACTGCATCTACTATATTTAAGACAGATGATTCCTGACGTAATGGGAATAAATAATTCAACACACTATAAGTGGTACATGCCACCACAATACCCACAATAGGTGCAATCCATGGTGATACATAGGCAACAATTGCGCCTGTGAAATAAGCAATCAAACCAATCCAGTTAAAATTAGGAATATTTGCTTCAGCTAATAATGGATATTTTCCTTTATGACGAATCCAGTAATCCGCCATGATCACACCACCAAGTGGAGGAATAATTGCGCCAAGGAGTAATAAGAACGGAATCAATAGCTCATACATACCAGCAGCAGCTAAAATGATCCCCGCAACAGCAGCTACAAGCACCATGGTTTTACGGCGTTCACTTCTTACCATATGGCAAGCAGCAGTTGAAACACTATAGATTGCTGGGCCTTGGATCGTCCATAAGTTCAGGCAAAGCATCACTACTGCAGCAATAGATAACCCTTGTAAGACTAAGACCTCTACAATATCGGGTTGTTGATAAACGATTGCCATCCAAGCGCCTGCTAGGACCATTAGACCATTACCAATTACAAAGCTCACTAGACATGCCCAAATCGCGATTTTTCCGCTCTTAGACATGCGCGTCCAATTGGTAATTTGTGTTGCACCACTGGCAAAGGTACCAAATACCATGGTAATGGCTGTTGCCAATGTGAGTGTTTCTGTCGGTTGAACACTAGTTAAACCAGTCCATCCACCAATTTCTTTGGTCGCCAAGACAATAGAAGTAACGAGCAAAATAAACATTAAAGGAATCGATACACGGGATAGATATTCAAGTCCTTTAAAGCCAACGATTGCTGTAATGGAAAAACCGAGTCCAAATAGCACCATCAAAGGAATGAGTAAACTGTCAGAAAATCCTAATATTTTTCCAAGTGAAATCGCCAGAGTTGCTGTTCCCCAAGCAAACCAGCCTAATTCAGCAAAACCTAAAATAAAGTCTGATAATTTACTGCCCCAGTTGCCAAAGCAGAAACGTCCCATTAGAACTGTATTTAAGCCACTACGTGCAGAAATAAATCCCAAGGTCGCAGCATAAGCTCCTAATAGCAAGTTGCCTATGGCTACAATCCACAAAATATCAGTGAACTCAAAAGCCACCCCAATTTTTCCACCAGCGAACATAGTTCCTGTGAAAAAAGTAAAACTAAATAACACTAAGGCTATTGGGAAAAAGCCTTTACGTTGTGAAAGTGGTGTTTCTGTTAAAGGCGACTCTGCATGCGCGCTCATATTCAACACTCCTACTATTCAATTAAAATTCTTGAGCGCTGTATTGCAAGAGCTATGCCAATTTTTTAACGTTTAAATTTATTTAGGTTAAATTGTTAAATGTGGGCAATTTGCACATATTTTTACTTTTCATGCAGAGTAAATGGGTAAACTACTGTGCTTTAATAACATTCAGTGATTTTATTTTGTGCATTTTAGAAACTGTAAATATTACAGAACATGCTGATATTAACGGACAGATAAGGAGACTATTACAAATGTAAAATTTCGGGTTGTTTTTCTATTTTTGTTTGATCTTACTCATTTCGACGCTCTTGTATATCAGATGTCATTTTTCTCTTTCTTGAACGCTTTTTTCTTGGCAGTAAATGGATTTTTTGCACAAAGATGTGAAAACTTGTCCCCCCATTTTCATAGCAAAAATTTCACTTATTTATTAAGGCTCTAGACTAGCAAAATGATTATGTTAGTCTAGAATCATGATAGAAAACAGTAAATTAAGTCACTACAAGATTAAAAAAATTATTCAATGCTTTTGTGTTGATATTCCTGCTTCCAAAACAGC
>NZ_JBHDVN010000032.1:0-32326 GCF_046635365.1 Acinetobacter sp. NIOH-H-8 | reverse complement strand
TTTAACGTCTGATAATTTTTGAATATCTTTGAATTTCATCCAAGAATTATCCCTTGAATTAAATAATTTTGCTGATTAATTTAAGATCAAATAAATTGTACGTTTTTTGATTTATGACGGAAGTCTAATGAAGATGCTTAAAATATAAGAAGAATTACCTCGATTCTGAAATAAGGGAAAACATTTTTATAATTCTTATTTTGTATAAGTTCCTCACAATAACTTCTTGATAAATCGGCAATCTATATCAGCTTTTTGCTTGAATAATATAAAATAATCTTAAATTGCGTCTTCTTCATGGAAAGCCCAATAAATATAGTCGAGAAATGCTTTAAAATATGGCAGAATAGGCGGTTTTTAAAGTTTTTAGAGGATTGGCATTATGCGCTTTGTTGATGAAGCAGTCATTACCGTAGAGGCTGGCGACGGTGGCAATGGCGTAGCCAGTTTTCGCCGTGAAAAGTTCGTACCATTTGGTGGTCCAGATGGTGGTGATGGTGGTCGTGGCGGCAGCATTTATATTCAGGCTGACGACGACACGAGTACCCTTGTAGATTATCGTTATACCCGTAAATTTCGCGCTGAACGTGGTAAAAACGGTGCTGGCGCAAACTGTGCTGGTCGTGGTGGCGAATCAGTTATTTTAAAAGTTCCTGTGGGAACAACTATCGTCGATTCAGAATCTGGCGATATTATTGGCGATCTGGTTGAAGATGGCCAGAAAGTATTAGTAGCACATGGCGGCCAAGGTGGTTTGGGTAATACTCACTTCAAATCATCAACCAACCGTTCTCCGCGTAAATGTACGCATGGTACTAAAGGCGAATTCCGTGAAATCCGTCTGGAGCTGAAAGTACTGGCTGATGTTGGCTTGCTCGGCATGCCAAATGCAGGTAAATCAACCTTTATCCGTGCAGTCTCTGCAGCAAAACCAAAAGTGGCGGATTATCCATTTACAACCATGGTGCCTAACCTGGGTGTAGTGGATGCGGATCGTCACCGTTCATTTGTAATGGCGGATATTCCAGGTCTGATCGAAGGTGCGGCAGAAGGTGCAGGTCTCGGGATTCGCTTCCTGAAACATTTGGCACGTACCCGTATTCTGCTTCACATTGTCGATGTTCAACCGATTGACGGTTCAGATCCAGCTTACAATGCCAAAACGATTTTGAATGAGTTGCAAAAATTCTCCCCAACACTTTCAAAATTACCGGTGGTATTGGTTCTGAATAAGGTCGATCAGCTTGCTGTAGATACTCGCGATGAATGGTGTAATCACATTCTTGAAGAATTGCAGTGGGAAGGTCCTGTCTTTAAAACTTCAGGCTTAACGGCTGAAGGAACTAAGGATGTGGTGTATTACCTGATGGATCAAATCGAGCAGCAACGCGAACGCGAAGTTGAAGATCCTGAATACGCAGCAGAGATGAAAGAATTCCGTGATCAGCTTGAAGCTGAAACACGTGAACAAACGATTGCTGCGAAAGAAGCTTATCGTGAAATGCGTCGCGCTCAACGTCTGGGCGGCGATGACTTTGATGATGAAGATGATGACGACAGCGACGTAGAAGTATATTACGTACGTTAATCTTTTAAAGATAAGTCTGAGGACAAGATGATAGAAGTGGTAGATGGGCAACGTCAGCTCAAGGGTTGTAAACGAATCGTTGTTAAAATCGGATCATCTTTACTCACAGCAAACGGGCAAGGTTTAGATTTAGATGCGATCTCGCATTGGGCGGGACAAATCGCGGATCTACACAATGCCGGACACGAGATTATTCTCGTTTCTTCCGGAGCTGTGGCTGAAGGTATGGTTCGAATGAAACTTGAGAATCGACCCACCGATCTACCCAGTCTTCAGGCTTGTGCTGCCATTGGTCAGATGGGTTTAATCCAGACCTGGTCAAGTGTGCTGGAAAAACACAGCATTCAAACTGCTCAGGTGTTATTGACTCATGATGACCTGGCAGACCGTCGTCGTTATCTGAATTCTTGTGATGCTTTGCAGCACCTGATTGATTGGCATGTGATTCCGGTCATTAATGAAAATGACACGGTTTCTACTGACGAAATTCGCTTTGGTGATAACGATACCTTAGCTGCGATGGTGGCGGGACAAGTTCACGCAGATCTGCTGATTATCCTGACTGATCAGGAAGGCATGTTTGACTCGGATCCACGTTCTAATCCGGATGCCAAACTGTTCCATACCGTGCGTGCCATGGATGAAAGCCTGTTTGATATGGCAGGCGGCGGCGGAAAATTTGGTCGTGGCGGTATGCTGACTAAAGTTCGTGCTGCACGTCTGGCTGCGAAATCTGGTTGCCCAACCTTGATCGCTAGTGGTGATAGTGACAATGTTTTATCGCGCCTGATGGCAGGTGAAATGTTGGGTACGTTATTTATCACTGATGATGATCGCATGACTGCACATCAGCAATGGTTAGCAGCGCATCTGCAAACTGCAGGTCGTTTGGTAATTGATGATGGTGCGGTTAAAGCCATCAAAGAGAATCACCGTAGCCTGTTGCCGGTCGGTGTCAAAGCGGTAGAAGGACATTTTGACCGTGGTGATGTGGTTGAATGTGTTGACCGACAAGGTCACCGTATTGCTGTAGGACGTGTCAACTTCAGTTCGCGTTCAGCGGAAATTGTCAAAGGTCTGGCATCAGATAAAGTGCATCAGGTCTTGGGTGAAGCACGTTCTTTAGAGATGATTCATCGCAATCATATGGCAATTTACTAAATTATTAAGATTAAAAAAATCCCGCTTTCGAGCGGGATTTTTTATGTCTGGAAATTTACTTCACCCAGCCCATCCGAATAAATGGCATAAACAGGAATTGATGAATACTGAGAATAAAGTTCATGATTTTATTCTCATATTTCCACCAGAGCGGTAAGCCAGCAAGATTGACTGCCAAAGCAATCAGGAATGCTCCCACCATATCAATCGGAAAATGTACACCCACATAAACCCGCGACCAAGCGACAAGCCAAGCAGTCCAGAGTAGGATTCGACCCAAATCACGTTGTGCTGAGAAATAATAGGCAAAGGCAATCCCGCTAAAAATACTCATGTGATTGCTTGGGAATGAGCCTGTAGGTGCGTGCTCAATCAGGGTTTGACCAACCTCCATGACAAAAGGGCGGGGTGTGTTTAGAACGGCAGATAATACCTCGCTAATCGACAAGGTGATTGCTGTGAAGATCGCAGCTTTAATAATCCCTGTTTTGATTTCACGACTGCCACGCAGCCAGGTAATAGCAAAAATCAGCAGAAATAAATACACCAGATCATGCGCTATCAGACTGGCATAGTTAATCATCCAGATCGAGGCTTGCTCAGGTACATTGAGAAGATGAAACAGATACAGGTTTAGTTGATCGAGTGACATGAGGAGAGAGAGGGCTGACACAAATGTCCGTTACTCTAAACCGATCAAAGCTCAATTCATATCTGAGTTTGTATGAATTTGTAGCATTGATTTTTCACAGAATATTCAAGTGATAAAAAACCACCCAAAAGGGTGGTTTTTAAACATCTGAACAATTTCATTAAGACTTATTTAAACTGAATAGAACCATTGGCATTGACGGTCATTTTGGATTCACCCGCTGCCATTTCCTGTTCTGGAACTGCTTCGGCATAAGCAGATTTGGCCATCGCCATGCGTGGCACAGGTGGATAACCCGAATTATTGGTGTTGATATTCAGATTCACCAGTTGATAGCCTGGTTTGTTCCAGGCTTGAGCCAGACTTTGCGCACGTTGCTGGAAGTTTTTCGAAGCTTCAAGCATCAGCTCGTTTTCTACTTTTTTGCGTTTTGCTTCAGATACTGTGAAGTTAATCGATTCAGTCTGGAAGTTTTGCTGTAGCTCAGCAATCAGCTGCGAGGCGGCTTTAAAGTCAGTCGATTCAATCCGTACCTGCGCACGAGCACGCCATTCTCTTAGCTTACGGTTGTCGTTATCGTAGACCGGATAGGTATGCTGTGAACCGGTTTCAATTTTTACCGTAGGATATTTTTTAGCAGTATTAATGGCCTGCGTCATCAACTGATTGATTTGTGCTGCCAGCTCAGCGGGCTGTTTATTGGATTTTTCAACAAATAAATTGGCGTTCATCAAGTCATTGGAAATATCGCGGCTGGCTTCTGCCGAGATATTCACCACATTATAATTCAAGGTTTCTTCAGGAGCTGCGAAAGCGGCAGAAGATAATGCGCCAAGCAAAGCAAGCGCTGAAAAAGAAGAAAGACGCATTTTGTTGTCCTGTTTTAGTGGAATTGTTGGCCTTTGGCCTTGTGCTGATCATAAAATACTAAGGTGGAAATGTGTTGATATTCCGAAATTATTGTCGTTGGATTGTTAAAAATATATTTTATTTATTGTAGATATATCGGAAATAAATGTGATTAAAATTATATGCTTATTGAGATAATTGTTTGATAATTACACTGTTGTATTCATGACAACAAAATTGCATAAAATGTTTAGGGTTCCTTGTCATTGCCATGCATAAAGTTGATAATTTAGACAGCAACATTTTTTGATATATTTTTTCAATAACAGCCGAGGCAAATTGATACTAAAAGTTGTTTATTTTCCTGAAAAAAACTGTATCATCCGCCTCTCCTAGTTACTGAATAGAAAATTGTCTAACTAGATTATATAAAGCACCGAGTCAAACGACCGCAAGTCACCAGACTTATTTCTTTCAACCCATATCAGAGATGGTAATTCGATATGAGCGTTTCTTCTGTAAATCCTGCCACCAATTCCACAAACGAATACTACTTGACTCGCCAAAGTCAGATGGAATCGAATGTGCGTAGTTATCCACGTAAATTACCGTTAGCGATAGCGAAAGCACAAGGTTGCTGGGTTACCGATGTTGAAGGTACGGAGTACCTTGATTGTTTAGCTGGGGCAGGGACATTGGCATTAGGCCATAATCACCCTGCGGTCATTCAAAGTATCCAGGACACACTTGCAAGCGGTCTTCCATTGCATACGCTGGATCTCACAACTCCTTTAAAAGATGCTTTTACTGAAGCACTTCTGGCTTACCTGCCAGGTGGCAAAGAAGAATATTGCTTACAGTTCTGTGGTCCATCTGGTGCAGATGCGACTGAAGCAGCGATTAAACTTGCCAAAACCTTTACTGGCCGTAGTTCAGTGATCAGCTTCTCTGGTGGCTATCACGGTATGACTCACGGTTCTTTGGCAATGACAGGTAACCTGTCTGCGAAGAACTCGGTGAATGGTTTAATGCCAGGCGTTCAATTCATGCCATATCCGCATGAATACCGTTGCCCATTGGGTCTAGGCGGTGAAGCGGGCGTTGATGCTTTGACTTATTATTTCGAAAACTTCATTGAAGATGTCGAAAGCGGTGTAACCAAGCCAGCAGCTGTGATTCTTGAAGCGATTCAAGGTGAAGGTGGGGTGGTAACAGCACCTGTAAAATGGTTGCAGAAAATCCGTGAAGTAACAGAAAAACACAACATCGTGTTGATTCTGGACGAAGTTCAAGCAGGCTTTGCGCGTTCAGGCAAAATGTTCGCATTCGAACATGCGGGTATCGAACCTGATGTGGTTGTAATGTCTAAAGCTGTTGGCGGTAGCTTGCCACTTGCAGTACTGGGTATTAAACGTAAGTTCGATGCATGGCAACCTGCTGGCCATACCGGTACTTTCCGTGGTAACCAGCTGGCAATGGGTACAGGTCTTGCGACGCTACAAACCATTAAAGAACAAAATCTTGCGCAAAATGCACAAGAACGCGGTGATTTCCTGCAAGCTGAACTGAAAAAACTGGCTGCTGAATTCCCATGTATCGGTAATGTACGTGGTCGCGGTCTGATGATCGGTGTTGAAATCGTGGATGAGCGTAAACCAGCGGATCATATGGGTTCTTTCCCTGCTGATGGCCAATTGGCTGCAGCAATTCAAACCGCTTGTTTCAACAACAAACTGTTGCTGGAAAAAGGTGGTCGTAACGGTACAGTAATCCGTTTACTTTGCCCATTGATCATCACTCAAGCTGAGTGTGAAGAAGTTCTGGTTCGCTTCAAGAAAGCGGTTGCTGAAGCTCTAATCGCAGTTCGAGGCGCATAATTCATGGTAGATTTTGCAGAACACCGTAAAGCGTTACTCTGCAATGATGCTGCATCTATCGCTGACTATGAGTCGGCGATGGATCAGGCGACCAAAGCGGTTGCAGCATGGTTGCAAAACGACAAGATGTATACCGGCGGTAGCATCAAGGAATTGCGTAGCGCAATTGCGTTCAATCCTTCTAAAGAAGGCTTGGGCGTAGAGAAATCTTTAGAGCGTATGGTTGAGCTATTCCTCAACAAGAGCTTGAAAGTACATCACCCGCATTCGCTTGCGCATTTGCATTGCCCGACAATGGTCACTAGCCAGATCGCGGAAGTGTTAATTAACGCCACTAACCAGTCCATGGACTCTTGGGATCAAAGCCCAGCAGGTTCTTTGATGGAAGTGCAACTGATTGACTGGTTACGCCAAAAAGTCGGCTATGGCTCAGGTCAGGCAGGTGTTTTCACTTCTGGTGGTACGCAATCCAACCTGATGGGCGTGTTACTTGCACGTGATGCCTGCATAGCGAAAAACTGGAAAGACGAAAACGGTAATCCGTGGTCGGTTCAGCGTGATGGTATCCCTGCGGATGCAATGCGTAACGTCAAAGTCATCTGTTCTGAAAATGCACACTTCTCTGTGCAAAAGAACATGGCGATGATGGGCATGGGCTTCCAGTCCGTTGTGACTGTTCCTGTCAATGAAAATGCGCAGATGGATGTTGATGCTCTGGAAAAAACCATGGCGCATCTTCAGTCTGAAGGCAAAATCGTGGCATGTGTGGTGGCAACAGCGGGTACTACTGATGCTGGTGCAATTGATCCCCTCAAACAGATTCGTGAAATCACCAATAAGTATGGCGCGTGGATGCACATCGACGCAGCATGGGGTGGTGCACTGATCCTGTCGAATGACTATCGTTCTATGCTGGATGGTATCGAGTTGTCTGATTCAGTGACATTGGATTTCCATAAGCATTACTTCCAGACCATTTCATGTGGTGCATTCTTGCTGAAAGATGAAGCGAACTATCGTTTCATGCACTATGAAGCAGAATACCTGAATTCGGCATATGACGAAGAGCACGGTGTTCCTAACCTGGTATCGAAGTCACTACAAACCACTCGCCGTTTCGACGCATTGAAATTGTGGATGACTGTAGAAGCGCTGGGTGAAGAGCTTTATGGTTCGATGATCGACCATGGCGTGAAATTGACTCGCGAAGTGGCAGACTACATCAAAGCAACTGATGGTTTAGAACTTCTGGTTGAGCCACAATTCGCATCGGTATTGTTCCGTGTGGTTCCAGCAGGCTATCCAGCTGAGTTTGTCGATGCCTTGAATCAGAACGTCGCAGACGAACTGTTTGCACGTGGTGAAGCGAACATTGGTGTCACTAAAGTCGGTCAGGTTCAATCTCTGAAAATGACGACTTTAAGCCCGGTTGCAACCCTTGAAAACGTGAAGAACCTGTTGGCACTCGTGCTTGCAGAAGCGGACCGTATCAAGGATTCAATTGCGGATGGGACTTATACACCGCCAATTGCTTAATCAATTGCAGGTGAAAAAAAGGAGATCGTTAAGATCTCCTTTTTTATTGGAATTTGGCTGACACATAGATAATGATTTTTAAATAAAATTAAGCTGCAAATAAAGGACTAAAGCCTTTTTTCCTTAATAGTTTACGGTACATACTGGAGCTGCGATCTGCCGGGAAATGTGCTTCCAGAGATAAGTCTAGCGGTAAAAACTCAGGCTTCTGGTTTTCAACAATCAGGCGATCTTCTTCAAAAATCTTCAGATTAAAATCGTAGGCTTCTTCAACGGGTAAGTCTTTATCATAATTACGACAGATAGGAGCAAACAGTCGGGTCTGACGGGCGGTCATCGGTGAAGCAGCATTCATAATCACCTGTTTAGCATCATTCGGGAAATGGATGGTCAGGGTTGCGGTAAAGGGCAGACTAATTTCAAAATGCCGTAGCCATTTAAAATCTTCCTGACCGCGCTGATCTAACCCAATCGGATAACGGCCGACACTGCTGATATAGTCGGCATTAAAACCATATTCAGTTTCCGTTGTGGTGTAATCCGGGACTTCGACATCATTCGGATCACCAAAGGTATCCGGATGTACCCAGGCAAAATGGGCGACATCAATAAAGCCTTCTAGCTGTCTGCCAGCAAAACATTTGATGTCGACTTGTGGGCAAACCAGTTGCTGATAATCTGCATCATTCCAATAAGGCATCACTGGAATATTCGGTTCAGCATCTTTGTCAGCTGTCAGTGAACACCAGATCAGACCATAACGTTCAACCGCGGCATAGGTCCGTAAATGAAAACGATCTGAAATTTTATGCTGTGGATGGGCAGGGATACGGTTGCATTTACCTTGTGTACCAAAACGCAAGCCATGATAAGGACAGACGATGCCTTGACCATCATTTTTTCCCAGACTTAAAGGCACACCACGATGCGGACAGGCATCTTTGGCCACAACTAGTTCATCCTGCATCTTGTAAATGACCAGTGGCATATCTAACAACATTGTCCCTAGCGGCTGTTCAGAGACATCACGGGCTAAGGCCACTGGATACCAATATTGAGCCAGGAGATGCCAGTCATGTTCTTCAAATGTCATGTGAATTGGTAAATCTGGATTGAAAACTGGAATGGTTGTGCTATTCATGACGCTATCACTGTGATTCTTTATTTCCAATATAGGCCAATGTGATGTTCTACGAAATTTCAAAGATCAGGACATCCTGTTGCATAAATTCGAACAGGATGTAAGGAAGAATGAGCTATAGGCAAAAAATTAAAGGAAGCAATATTTAAAGTTCCAAAAAAGCATCCCGAAAGATGATTCTTCTATTTTCCATGCACAAAATGTGCATTCAGGACTTTATGCCTAATGTGATATGCAAGCTCCATTCAGACAAAATCAGCTAATGTCAGGGAACAACAAAAATATCTGATTCAGGATGAAGAGATGACTAATTTGCATGTATCCCAACCCGTTGGCTGTATTATTCAAGGAAAAATGGTACAAGGCGCTGCCGAAAGTTTTGTAGTGATCAATCCTGCTGATGAGCAGGTATTGGCACTGTGTTCCTCTCCCTCGGAAGCACAAATTGAAGACACCATCCGTAGTGCCGAGCAGGCTTTTCAGCAATGGAAAAATATGGATGATGCTGCGCGACAGGCAATCCTGCATCGTATTGCAGATCGTATTGAAGAACACCGAGAAGAATTAGCGCGTTTAGTGGTGCAGGAGCAGGGCAAACCCTATGCACTGGCTGAATTTGAAGTCGGTGGGGCCATTGCCTGGACCCGCTATCAGGCAGAACTCAAGATTGAAACTGAAATCTTACAGGATGATGCCAACAAGCGGATCGAACTTCATCATCGGCCTTTAGGGGTCGTGGGATCGGTTACCCCATGGAACTGGCCTTTAATGATTGCTGTCTGGCATATCATGCCGGCAATCCGCGCTGGCAATGTGGTGATCAATAAACCTTCAGAATTTACCCCATTGTCGACACTTCGACTCGGTGAGCTGATTCAGCAAGAGGTTGCACCTGGAGTGGTCTCTATACTTACAGGAGGCGGTGAGGTCGGTGCCAATCTGATCAGTCACCCTGCAATTGCCAAAGTGGTATTTACCGGTTCAACTGCGACTGGGCAAAGAATCATGCAAAATGCAGCCGCGACTTTCAAACATCTGACACTGGAACTTGGTGGCAATGATGCAGGCATTGTTTTGCCAGATACCGATATCCAGGCAATGGCAACCCGAATCTTTAATGGAGCTTTTATCAACATGGGCCAGACCTGTGCAGCGTTGAAACGGCTGTATGTGCATGACAGCCAATATGATTCACTGGCACAGGAATTAGTAAAAGTCGCACAGCAACAATCTCTGGGAGATGGTTTAGCCGAGACGACTACTTTTGGCCCAGTGCAAAACATCAAGCAATACCAAAAAGTTCAGACCATGATTCAGGAAGCTCAGGATGAAGGTGCAATAGTCATGACATCTGGTCAGAATCTACCGGATTCTGGTTATTTTATTGCACCAACAATTGTGACCAATGTAAGCCCAGATAGCCGTCTGGTGCAGGAAGAGCAGTTTGGTCCGGTGTTACCTTTGATTCGTTATCACGATATTGAAGAAGTACTGACTAAAGCTAACAATACAGATTTTGGTTTAGGCGGCTCGATCTGGTCATCCGATCTAGAGCAGGCACAACAGTTTGCACAGCGACTGAGTTGTGGTACGGCATGGATCAATACGCATGGTGAGATTTTCCCGCATGTACCTTTTGGGGGATGGAAGCATTCGGGCATCGGTGCCCAGTTCGGACTGAGTGGGCTGCTCGAAAATACGATTCAGCAGGTTGTTCATATTAATAAAACTTAAATCAAAAAAAAGCTCAAGTTAAACTTGAGCTTTTTTCTTTTACTTTAAGATATATCAACGTAATAAAGGGCGGGCAGCCTGAAAATCAAAATGTAATTGCTTGAATTTATTTAAGACAATATAAGATTTGATATGGCCGATAAAATTACAGCTCAGCAATTTTTCAGTCACAAAATTTGCCAGCATTTCCAGATTTTTGGCACCTACTTTTAACATGAAATCTGCATCACCACTTAAAGAAAAAGCTTCCTGAATAGCTTCTTCTTCAATCAATTGTTGAAAAGCGATCTTCGCTGCTGCGTCATGTGTTTTGAGATTGACCTGTACCATAGCCAAAACTGCAATCCCTAAAGCTTCAGGATGAATGCAGGCGCTATAACCTAAAATAATTCCTTTTTGCTCCAGCAGCTGACGCCGTCTAGAACATTGAGAGGCTGACAAACCGATTAAATCTCCGATTTCCTGATTCGTCAGGCGCCCATTTTTTTGCAAAGCCTGGATGATTTTCCAGTCAAATTTATCCATTGCATCCATTGCATCCATTGCATTGAATCCTTATCCGATACACGTTTTATGTGTTTTTGAATCATTGTGACTTGCATTATGCACGAAATCAGAAAATGAAATGCAATATTCTGTAATTGAAGCATGATAAGTGATAGGGAAAATAATAATGTTTATGGAAATTGGTCAGTACCTTAATCAGCGCCTGCAAGAGCTAGGAATTCAATATATTTTTGGTGTGCCAGGTGACTTTAATCTCTCCTATTTAGAACAGATCGAAATTGATCCAAAACTGGAATTTATTGGTAACTGTAATGAGCTAAATGCAGCTTATGCAGCAGATGGTTATGCACGTCTGCATGGTGTCGGCGCTTTACTCACCACTTATGGTGTTGGTGACTTAAGCGCGATTAACGGCATTGCAGGTGCATATGCCGAGCAGGTTGCCATGGTGCATATTTCCGGTATTCCGCCTTTGCATGCCGTAGAGCAGGGCGCTTTGTTACACCATACCCTGATTGATGGCGATTATGACAATATCATGAGTTGTATGCGCGAATTTACTGTGGCACAAACGCGTTTGACTCCAGCCAATGCAGTGAGTGAAATTGACCGGGTATTAAAGCAATGTATATTGATGCGTCGACCGGTTCATATTCAGCTTCCATCGGATATTACCCATCTTCAGATTAAAGTACCTAAGCAGCCTCTGGATCTGAGCCGTCCACAGAGTGATCCAAAACTTCTGCAAGAAACTGCGGCACGGATAGCCAAACGCATCAAACAGGCACGTCAGCCAGTCCTGCTCATTGACAATGAAGCAGAAATTTTCCAGCTTACCGATATGCTGCAAAATTGGGCTGAGCGCATGCAGATTCCCTATACCTGTCTGTCTACTGCCAAAAATATCATGAATGAAAGTCACCCCTTATATGCGGGCGTTTATGCAGGTGCAGCAAGCGCAGCATCGACTTGTCAGCTGGTGGAACAGTCGGATTGCCTGATCGCTATTGGGCCACGTTTTACCGATGTTGCCACCGCATTTTTCTCACATCGTGTATCCGCACAAAATATGCTGTATCTGGCGGATTCCTGTCTTTGTCTGGATGGGCAGATGATCAGTGGACTGGATTTAGCTCAGTTGATCCAAGCTATCTCAAAACAGACTTTAGATGATCAACCACGTACTTTTAATCCTGCAGCGAAACCATCGTTACAAACTCAACAGATCGAAGAAAATACTGCGCTGAGCCAAACTGCACTCTGGCAGCAGATTTCTGAATTCTTACAGGAAGATGATGTGATTGTGGCAGAAGTGGGCACCGCCAATGCGGGGGTGTCTGGACTAACCTTGCCAGTGACCGCCAAGTATCTGGTTCAACCGATCTGGGGATCGATTGGTTATACCTTGCCTGCTTTGCTTGGCAGTATGCTTGCTGCACCGAAGCGCCGTCATCTGTTATTTATTGGGGATGGTTCGATTCAGCTGACCATTCAGGAGCTCTCTACCTTATTAAGAGAAGGCTTAAAACCTGTAATTTTTATTTTAAATAATGGCGGCTATACCATTGAACGTTTGATTATGGGTGAAAATGCCAAGTACAACGATATTCAGAACTGGAAATACAGCCAGTTTGCTCAAGTCTTTTCTGCAGATACCCTGCATCAGGCTCATATAGTCAAAACCCCGGCAGAATTAAAGCGTACACTCGCACAAGTTCATCAGGCTGAGGAATTATGTCTGATTGAACTGCAACTCCCACGTATGGATGCACCACAACGTTTAAAACAGTTTGCTGAAGTCGTGGCACGCTATGACTATGGTGAATATGGTTATAAGCAGCTGGTTGAGCAGAATACACCTCCCTACAAAAAGGCAATCTAGCAAAATGTAGAAATTAAAAAAATTGTTCACAAGGAGTGACAATATGGATGTTGAAGATCATCAATTAAAAAAACAGCTTTCCAATCGGCATATCCAGCTAATCGCCTTAGGTGGAGCGATCGGTACAGGATTATTTTTAGGTTTATCACATACAATTCAGCTGGCAGGCCCATCAGTGCTTCTGGGCTATGCCATCGCTGGCATCATTGCATTTCTGATCATGCGCCAATTGGGTGAAATGGTGGTGCATGAACCGGTCAGTGGTTCATTCAGTTATTTTGCCAATAAATACTGGGGCAAAAAAGCAGGCTTTATTTCAGGCTGGAACTATTGGGTGCTCTATGTCTTAGTGAGTATGGCTGAGTTGAGTGCAATTGGTACTTTTATTCAGTTCTGGTGGCCGGAGATTCCGACCTGGCTCACGGCACTGGCATTCTTCCTGCTTATGAATGGGATCAATCTGGTCAATGTCAAATTCTTCGGTGAGAGCGAATTTATATTTTCCATGGTCAAGATTATTGCCATTTTAAGCATGATCGGATTCGGGATCTATCTGCTGTTTAGCGGTTCTGCAGGAAGTCAGGCCAGTGTGACAAATTTGTGGCAGCATGGCGGATTTTTCCCTGAGGGCTGGTCAGGTTTTATGATGGCACTTGCCGTGATTATGTTTGCATTTGGTGGGCTGGAGCTGATTGGTATTGCCGCCAGTGAAACCAAAAATCCAGAAAAGACCATTCCAAAAGCAGTCAATCAAATTGTCTACCGTGTATTGATTTTCTATATTGGTGCCATTGGCGTGTTGCTATGTCTGTATCCATGGAATCTGGTGGCGCAGGGCGGTAGTCCGTTCGTAATGATTTTCCAGTCATTGAACAGTCATGGTGTGGCGAATGTTCTTAATTTTGTAGTTCTGGTTGCTGCACTTTCGGTCTATAACAGCTGTATTTATTGTAATACCCGCATGTTGTTGGGTCTGGCTCAACAGGGTAATGCACCGGCATTTTTAAAGAAAATTAACCGCCGGGGTATCCCAGTAAATGCTGTTCTATTCTCGGCAGCAGTCTCCGGTATCTGTGTATTAATGAATTACCTCATGCCGGGTGAAGCTTTCGGTATTCTGATGCTACTGGTGGTTTCTGCTTTGGTAATTAACTGGCTGATGATTTCACTGACCCATTTGAAATTCAGAAAAGCCATGCAGGAACAGCAGCAGATGACCGCATTCCCAAGCCTGTTTGGCCGCTGGAGTAATTACCTGACAATTTCATTTATCATCATGATTTTAATGATCATGAGTTTTACCAAAGAAATGCAGATTGCCGTTGCATTGGTGCCGGTCTGGTTGCTATTTTTGACGGTGATGTATGTGATGAAATATCACAGGAAACCGGTACTCTTGCCTGAATCTACTGAACCCACCACTTAAATAGAAAGGCCCTGAAAAGGGTCTTTTTTCTATTATATTGTCTTGAGCAGGTAACGAATTAATTATCATAAAACCGTCATAAAGCTGTAACCCGGCTGTCATATTCTAAAATCAAAATGCGTGTATCGAAAAAGTACAAGACTTTATTAGAAAGTGGCGTACTCCAATAAATGCATCAATAAAGAGAGATGAGAATGCGCTTCAATCATATCGCAATTGCGTTGGCACTTTCAGGGGCAGCTGTTGCAACAACTGCAAATGCAGCTCGTGACACGATCCAAATTGCTGGTTCTTCTACAGTTTTGCCTTACGCAAGTATTGTTGCAGAAGAGTTTGGTAATACATTCCCACAATTTAAAGCACCTGTTGTAGGTTCTGGTGGTACTTCGGGTGGTTTGAAACAATTCTGTAATGGCGTTGGTGATAACACTATCGATATTGCTAATGCATCTCGTAAAATTAAAGACACTGAACTTGCAGCTTGTAAAAAAGCAGGTGTAAACCAAGTTCTTGAGATTAAAGTAGGTTATGACGGTATCGTGTTTGCATCAAACGCTAAAAAAGCGGCATTCAAATTACGTCCACAACATGTATTCGCTGCTTTAGCTGCTGAATTACCATCTAACGGTAAAATGGTTGCAAACCCATATACACGTTGGAACCAAATTGATCCAACACTTCCAAATGAAGCAATCACTTTAGTGATTCCTGCATCAAACCACGGTACACGTGAAGTGTTCCAAGAAAAAATGGTTGATGCTGGCTGTGAAACTTACCAAGCATTTGCGAAGTTAGATAAAGATGCACAGAAAAAGGCATGTTCTACATTCCGTAAAGATGGCCGTGTGATTGAAATTGCTGGCGACTACACTGAAACACTGGCACGTTTAAAAACATCTCCAAATGCAGTCGGTGTTTTTGGTTTAGGTTTCTATGATCAAAACCGTGACAAATTACGTGTAGCGACAGTTAACAACGTTGCTCCATCTGAGAAAACAATTCTGAATGGTTCTTACCCTGTATCACGTCCATTGTTCTTCTACGTGAAAGGTGAACATCTTAAATCAATCAAAGGCTTGAAAGAATTTACAGAATTCTTTGTAAGCAAAAAAGTATCTGGTAAAGGTTCTAAGCTTGAAAAAGCTGGTCTGATTTCAATGTCTGACAAAGAACGTGCTGCGGTACTAGCAAACTTCAAAGCGGGTAAAGCTGTTAAATAAAAGTATGGAAATAGCCAATGGCAGGGTCGACCTGCCTTTGGTTTTTTTGCAAAGAAACCGTTTTTTCAAAGTGTGTAATTGAAGAAACAGTGGAGATTACATGAATCTGCTCCTCATTGGTGTGTTACTGGCGATTATTGCCATTGCCTATCAAGTTGGCTTAACCAAGAGCCGTAAACTTGCAGGTAAAGGGAATAACTCAGCGATGCTGCATTCTCGACCGGGTTACTATGGTGCATTGGTCGCGTTGTGGTGTGGTATCCCAGCATTTTTAATTCTGATTGTTTGGAATTTAGTTGAACCAAGTATTTTTCAACAAGTCATTTTAAATCATGTGCCTGAACAAATTCGTGCGACGCTAGATCCGGCGAGTACAAGCGTGATGGTTGAGCGTGTACAAGCATTGGCTTCGGGTTTTGGGGTGAGCGATACACCAGCTGCTTATGAACTTGCAGCAGCAGAACAGTTAAAGAAAATTGAGAACATTGGTTCATTCGCGAAATTAGCAGTTGTTGTAAGTGCGGCATTGATTGGTTTAGTGATGGCTAAACGTCGCATTGCAGAAAAATATCGTGCACGAAATCAAGTTGAAAAAGTCTTAAATGTAGCATTGGCACTATGTTCAGGCGTGGCGATTTTGACCACTGTCGGTATTGTCATGTCGATGTTTAGTGAAGCAATGCGCTTCTTTAGTTTTGTTAATCCTCTCGACTTCTTCTTTGGTACTGAATGGAACCCAGGTTTTAGTACTTCGGGAAGTGCAGAAGGCAGTTACGGCTTATTACCTTTATTGTGGGGTACGCTCATGGTGAGTGGTATCGCATTATTGGTAGCTGTTCCTGTTGGTTTAATGATTGCGATCTATCTTGCTGAATATGCAAAACCAAGTTTTCGTTCATGGGCAAAACCTGCGATTGAAGTATTGGCAGGTATTCCAACCATTGTTTATGGTGTCTTTGCTTTAATGGTCATTGGTCCATTTGCTAAAGATTTAGGCGCAATGATTGGGCTCGACATTAATGCGACAAGTGCCTTAACCGCTGGTTTTGTCATGGGCATTATGATTATTCCATTTGTCTCTTCATTATCAGATGACATCATTACTCAAGTGCCACGAGCACTACGTGATGGTTCACTCGGATTAGGTGCGACAAAATCTGAAACGATTCGCCAAGTGGTTATTCCAGCAGCATTGCCAGGTATTATCGGTGCGTTCTTGCTTGCAGCATCACGTGCCATTGGTGAAACCATGATTGTGGTACTAGCCGCTGGTAATAGTCCGCTGTTACATATCAATCCACTCGAAGCGGTTTCGACAGTCACAATTACCATTGTGAATCAATTAACAGGTGATACAGATTTTGCGAGTCCTCAGGCCTTGGTTGCTTTTGCATTGGGCTTAACGCTGTTTGTAATTACTTTAGGTCTGAATATTGTTGCGCTGTACATCGTGCGTAAATACCGTGAGCAATACGAATGAGTACGACTAATATATCAAATATGGATCAAACATTCGATCCGCAAGCTGCTGCCGAGCAGCGTGAAAAGCGTAAAAAAATCATCGAAAGCTCATTGGCAAAGCGTCACCGTAAAGAAAAGACGTTTCGTATGTTTGGCTTCGGTGCGGTCATTACAGGTTTATTATTTGTTGCTTTGCTATTTGGCAGTATCTTGGCAAAAGGTTTACCTGCATTTTGGCAAAGTAGCATGACTGTGCCGGTGTTTTTTGATCCAGCAATTATTCAAGTCGGCCCTAAACCGGTTCAAAAAGAAGGTGAGTCACCTGCACAGTTTGAAGAGCGTTTTATTGCTTGGCAAACTGAAATGGGCATGGTGGATTGGGATGCGCTCATTGTTAACGGTATTGTTAAAAAAGCACCTGAAATTGCAAATCAAAGTGATGAGTTGAATAGTATTTACACCAGTTCCGAAGCTTATCGCTTACGTGATATGGTGATGAAAGATCCGTCATTGATTGGCAAAACGCAGGACTTCAAAATTCTAGCTGATGCGAATGTTGATGTATGGTTAGCAGGAAATATCGACCGTAGTCTGCCAGATGAACAGCAACAGCTGAGCCCTGAAGTACGTCAATTGGCCGATCAGTTAAAAGCCGATGGTGTAATCACGAATAGCTTCAATACAGAAATCTTTAAAAATCCAGATTCACGTAGTTCACCATCAACTTCTGGCTTAGCAGGCGCATTTATGGGCTCGCTATTTATGATGCTGATTGTGATTGTGTTGTCTATTCCAATTGGTGTGGCATCTGCTATTTACCTTGAAGAATTTGCACCGAAAAACTGGATTACTGACATTATTGAAGTCAACATCAATAACCTTGCAGCAGTACCATCCATCGTATTTGGTTTGTTGGGTGCAGCAATTTTTATTGGTTGGATGCATATGCCACTTTCTGCACCTGTTGTGGGCGGTTTGGTCTTAAGTTTAATGACACTACCAACCGTAATTATTACAACGCGTGCATCTTTAAAAGCCGTTCCACCTTCGATTCGCCAAGCCGCTTTAGGCTTAGGTGCATCACGCTTACAAACAGTTTTCCACCATGTATTGCCATTGGCTTTGCCGGGTATTTTAACGGGCGGTATTATTGGTGTTGCCCAAGCTTTAGGTGAAACAGCACCACTATTACTCATTGGTATGAGCGCCTTCGTTGCAAACGTGCCTGCTACGCCACTTGATCAATCGACTGCTTTACCTGTACAGATTTTCTTATGGCAGGGTAATGAATTGCGTAACTTCTTCGAAGGACGTACCGCAGCAGCGATTATTGTACTTCTTGCACTGATGATTGGCTTAAACAGCCTAGCCATTTGGTTACGTAAGAAATTTGAAGTACGCTGGTAATTGAGAGCATTATATGAATACAGTTATTACTCCAGAACAGAATTCCTTAGAACAGGATAAGTCCGTGAATCCAGAACCAACGCAATTTACCTCTGCTCAGGGCAGTCAAAAACAGCCATCGACTTCGTTTGTGTCTCAGTTCGATACACAGACAAGTCAAAAGAAAGATTCAAAATCAACTGATGTAAAAATTAGCACACAAGATGTTCATGTTTACTACGGTGAGACTGAAGCCATTAAAGGAATTGACCTAAATATTTATGCAAATGAAGTGATTGCATTTATTGGTCCATCTGGCTGTGGTAAATCAACATTCTTACGTACCTTAAACCGTATGAATGACACCATTGATAGCTGCCGTGTAACAGGTAAAGTGATGATGGATAATCAAGATATCTATGATCCAAATCTAGATGTGGTGTTACTACGTGCACAAGTTGGTATGGTTTTCCAAAAGCCAAACCCATTTCCAAAGTCAATTTTTGATAATGTCGCTTATGGTCCAAAATTGCATGGTCTGGCACGGGATAAATATGATCTGGAAGAAATCGTAGAAAACAGCTTGCGTAAGGCAGGGCTGTGGGATGAAGTCAAAGACCGTTTAAATCAGCCGGGTATAGGGTTGTCGGGCGGGCAGCAACAGCGTTTATGTATTGCACGGACGATTGCCGTTTCTCCTGAAGTGATTCTGATGGATGAACCTTGTTCAGCACTCGATCCGATTGCAACAGCTAAAGTTGAAGAACTGATCTCTGAACTTTCAACCCAATACACCATTGCTATTGTGACTCACTCCATGCAGCAGGCAGCGCGAGTCTCTGATCGGACTGCTTATTTCCATTTAGGTGATCTGATTGAAGTCAACTCGACCGAGAAAGTCTTTACTCAGCCTGACCATCAGCTTACAGAAGCCTATATTACCGGGCGTTTTGGTTAAGAAGTTTTATCTCAAGAAAGAAGGGCTAAAAAGCTCTTTTTTTATATCCAAAAGTAACCAAAGAATAAGATATATCAATTGAATCAGTGAAATGTGGAAAAATAAACCGAATCCTATTGTGCCCGAAATTCTTATAGAATATGCCGTCTTTGACATGGCAGAGCTGTCAAAAGATAGATGTTAAGAAAAGGTTGCATCCGCTATGGAAACACTCAAAACGATGTCAGTTTCTCTGATGCTGCTGATCGCATTAAGTTTAAGCATCGGTGGTCTGTGGCATCAATTACAAAGCGGCAGCATGTTTTATACACTGATTTGATTGCTGTATGGACTCAGTTTGAATTTCTATTTCAAAAAGCAGGAAAAAACCTTATATACGAATTCTGCTGTATTGCTAGGAGTTATTGTCTGGGCAGGTTATCAACATGGTATTAATTTTCTATAGTGCGAATTATTTTTGCCTTACTAAGACCATATGGATACTGCTCCGTTTCAGCAATTAAACAACAATATTCTATTGAAAAAAATTCATTTGACCTTATCTTAAATTCAAACCTATATAAATAATTGAGACCCGATTTTTATGTTATTTCATACCCCCAAATTACCCGCTGAAATCCGTATTAGTCATTTGAATGCGCGCATTAATGAGCAACGAAAAAAAATAGCGCAAACAACTTCATCTAAACTGGAACTTTTGCAATTAAGCCAGCAATTGTCAAAAGAAGCGCGTGCGCGTAAGAAAACTAACCAGAAAATCTATGTTCTCGATTTTAAAGGTGATATGGCTGCGTCAGCAGTAGAAAGCTTGCGTGAAGAAATTACCCTGATTCTATCTACAGCGAAAGCTGGTCGTGATCGTGTCATTGTACGTTTAGAAAGTCCGGGTGGTATGGTACATGGTTATGGTCTTGCAGCTGCGCAGCTGGTGCGCTTACGTGAAGCGGGTTTTCATGTGACCATCTGTGTTGATAAGGTTGCAGCCAGTGGCGGTTATATGATGGCGTGTATTGCAAATGAAGTGCTTTCTGCACCGTTTGCGATTGTGGGTTCAATTGGGGTAGTGGCACAGGTACCGAACTTTAACCGTCTGCTGAAAGAAAACAAGATCGATTTTGAGCTTTATACTGCGGGTCAATACAAACGTACGGTGACCATGTTTGGTGAAAATACCGAAGAGGGTAAAGCCAAGTTTGAAGAAGAATTGCAACAGACACATGCCTTGTTTAAACACTTCGTAGAAAAATATCGCCCACAGTTAAATGTTGAAAAAGTGGCAACGGGTGAACACTGGTATGGTCAGGATGCCCTAGATCTGAATCTGATAGATAAACTGCAAACTTCCGATGAATATCTGCTAGGTCTTTTACCGCAACATGATGTGTATTTAATCCATACCCGTAAAAAACCAACGCTGGGCGAAAAACTAGGTTTGCAAGCAGCACAAATTGCAGATTCTTTTATCCCTGCGATGATGAATAAAGTAGTAGATACGCTAACCAAAGCCAATTCAAATCTGGTACAGATGCGCGATCCTAAACTTTAATTTGTTATTCAGTTATGAATCTAAAAGCTCACTTCGGTGGGCTTTTTTTATAATTTAAAATCAAAAAATTGTGATATAAGTAACTGACTTATAGTGGTTTCTCATTTATATGCTCACGTTTCTTTTACTATTAGGCTTCTTCAGTATCATTTTTATTCCGATGCTATGTATGTTCTATTCTGAAGCGAAATTAACCACTGACGAATCGAAGAAGATGTTATTTTGGCTCAGCTTTCTTCCGGGCACTTCAATCTTTTTACTTTACGCATTTTTAAAGCCAGATGCTATACCTGTAATTCCTTCGCAGGACTGTGGCGTGATTCAATTTTACCAATTCAATGCTCGTCGTAGTGGTTACTTTGAGCGTGTCAGCATCCGCTTTGATGGTGCTCAATATAATCGTCATCTATTTTTTGATCAGCATCTAAAGAAAATTCCTCAAGGGCAGAAGGCCTGCTTTGAATATTTAGATAAGTTCAAATATCCGCATTTGGCAGAATCTAAGCTGGTTAAATGGATTGAATCTTCATAAATATCAGCCATGACTATTGCTCATCAGCTAAAATGAAGCATATTTCCATTAAGAGCAGAAAGATGGCCGTAGCTGAAGCATTTTTAGCAATCCAAAATTGTTATTTTAACTATGAATTTGAACAACTGAATTTAGCGGATGATTTCCCTGAAGAGTTGTCTGTTTCTCTACGGGGAATCATGTACAGACATGAGATTCAATATCCTGATGCCACCTATTATATTTATTACAGCGAGATATTGACGGGTAATGAATTGCAAAAAATGAAAGATGATTTGCAGCGATATTGCCCACTTCCATAATTGAAAAACATGAAGGTAATTAAATCCATGATTCAAAACTTTAATTCATGATGATCTAAAAAGCTCACTTTAATGAGCTTTTTTTATTTTGTGAAATCAGCATCAGTGCACCCGTAAACATCGACCCGACTGTTGCTAAAAACATATCTTTATGGGCATCCCACATGTCGCCTTGCTGACCATTATAACTTTCTGCCTGTTCAGGGGATGAGCCAATCGCAATCAGCCATTCGATCCATTCATAAATCAGGCTGGTTGCCATGACAAATTGAATGACTAACAAGAAAATTGTGAATGGTTTTTGCTGCGGTAGCCAGACCTGAAACAGCCGGTAAAATACCGGGTAGAGTAGAAGGCCAAAAGCCAGGTGTACAAAACGGTCAAACATGTTGCGTGACCAGCCCATGGCAGCATTCAGGTCAAAGCCAAACAGTGTCTGAGTCCATTCATTATAAGGTACATAAGAATACAGATAATGTGCAGCAACCACATGAATCAGCAGAAAAGCCAGATAAAGGTTGAAACTGAAAAAGCTCAATCCGATTTTATACAGGCACAAGATCAACATAACGATCATAAAAACTGTACCTGTTTGATGGAGCAAATAAGATTCTATTTCTAAAGGCTGAATACTGGCAAAGATAATCGCAATTGCCAAAATCCCTAAACTAACAAAATGTTTGCTGCTTAATCGATGATCTATCATCTTGTTATCTGTCGTTTTGTTTTAAAGTTGAAAATAATTATAAATAAAAAAAGCGAAGCCGGAGCCTCGCTTTTGGTCTTAATTATCTAAATTAGATTTTAGAAATTAAGTCTTTAATTTGTTTTGCCTGGTCAGCAGCATTACCTGTATAAGTTGCAGGGGTCATTTCAGCCAGACGTGCACGGTCTGCAGCAGGAACTGCTTCAAGCTCATTACCATTCACGAAGCTCACCATCATGTCACGAGTCATCGCTTGACCACGAGTCAGTGCTTTCAGTTTTTCGTATGGTTTTTCAACGTTATAACGACGCATTACTGTTTGGATTGGTTCAGCCAGAACTTCTTGTGCGTGGTCAAGATCTTCAAGAATACGAGCAGCATTCAGTTCAAGTTTACCGATACCTTTTAAGCATGCCTCAAACGCGATCAAGCTTTGTGCAAAACCAACACCCATGTTACGAAGCACAGTAGAGTCAGTCAGGTCACGCTGCCAGCGAGATACAGGCAGTTTTTCGCCTAGGTGAGCCAATACGGCATTTGCAATACCCAGGTTACCTTCAGAGTTTTCAAAGTCGATTGGGTTCACTTTATGCGGCATGGTAGAAGAACCCACTTCGCCTTCTTTCAGTTTTTGTTTGAAGAAGCCAAGAGAGATATAACCCCAAACGTCACGGTTAAAGTCGATCAGGATGGTATTGAAGCGACGCAGTGCATCAAACAGTTCCGCCATATAGTCGTGCGGTTCGATCTGAGTGGTGTACGGGTTGAAAGTTAGACCTAAAGATTCCACGAAAGCTTGTGAGTGAGCAGGCCAGTTGATTTCTGGGTAAGCAGAGTAGTGTGCATTGTAGTTACCTACAGCACCGTTGATTTTGCCCAGCAATTCAACATTTTTGAACTGTTTGATTTGACGAGCCAGACGGTAAGCCACGTTCGCCATTTCTTTACCCAAAGTGGTTGGGCTGGCAGTTTGACCGTGAGTACGAGACAGCATTGGCTGTTCAGCGTGAGTCTCAGCCAAAGCCACGATTGAATCGATAATTTGTTGCATAGACGCGATTAAAACATCACGGCCATTTTTCAGCATTAAAGCATGAGACAGGTTATTGATGTCTTCAGAGGTACATGCAAAGTGAATGAATTCACCCGCATTTTTCAGCTCTTCAATCCCTGCAATTTTTTCTTTCAGGAAATACTCAACCGCTTTCACGTCATGGTTTGTAGTACGTTCGATCTCTTTAATGCGGTTGGCATCTTCTTCAGAGAAGTTGGCAACAATCGCATCAAGTGCAGCATTGGTTTCAGATGAGAAAGCTGGCACTTCAGTGATTTCAGGACGGTTGGCAAGCGCTTGTAACCAACGCACTTCAACAGTCACACGAGCATGGATCAGACCAAACTCAGAAAGAAAAGGGCGCAGCGCATCACATTTGCTAGCGTAGCGTCCATCTAATGGAGAAAGTGCAGTTAAAGCGTTCATATCGATTCCCTAAATTTTGGAATTAAACGAAAAACGGTGCGCGTACAACAACATGGTTTAGATCACCTGAAACTGTAAGCGCGCGAGATTTTGGATATCCTGTAGCAGCTTGCGCTTGCCAAAAATCATGCCCCATGAACTGCCGCCAAGCTGCCGCCATAAGTGCGCCATCTGCAGTCCAGTAAAGAGTGAAGCACGGATGCGGTTGGTATGACCGGAATCTTTAAAGGCTTCAGCATTGCCACGCACCATGATCCGCGGATTGATCTGGCCGGCGGTATCCACATAGGTTTGAGCAAGATTGGCAATGATGCTGGGGTGCATGTAATTGTTATCGAAGAAGGAGAGCTGTCTGAGGATTTTTTGCTGGGATTGTTCGATGATTTCAACAAACTTGGGATTACTATAGACCTTCTTTTCTAACTGAAGAAGTGCCATGGCATAGGACATTGGAAGTTTGGTCGATGAAAGTTTTGGAAGTCTGGATTTTGGGGACGTATTAAAAGGTTGGGTAATGCTGCTTTCCAGGGTTTTTAAACCGAGGGAAATATCGGCCAGCTGATTAAAGAAGTCTAAGGTCTGGGCATTTAACTTGCCACTTGGACGGATATTTAAACTGGCTTTAATCAACTGCTCAAAATAGAAATTACCGCTTTCACCAATGCTTTGCTGTCCCGTCAATGCAGTCATATGCGTCAGCTGGGTGGCCTGAAAAACCCCTGCCAGCGCCAATGCACGATTTTGACGAACATTCAACGTTGTGGCTTGTTGAAACGGTAACTCCGTCATGCCGAAATCATCCTTTAATAAAATCAGGTTTAGGCGCATTGGTATGATGAATCACGCCACCACCTAAACAAACTTCACCTGAGTAGAATACAACGCTTTGACCCGGGGTCACAGCACGTTGCGACTCATCAAATTCAACACGAACACCGTTTGGTGTTTCTGGATCCTTGAAAATAGTACACGCTTGGTCAGGCTGACGGTAGCGGGTTTTTGCCGTACAGCGGAAACCTGATTCAGGAATATCCTGTTCACCGGCTACCCAGTCAATCGCTTCAGACCACAATATGGTACTTTGCATCAGTGGATGCTCATGGCCTTGACCCACTACCAGACGGTTACCTTCAATATCTTTATGCAGTACAAACCAGGCACCTTCTTCCGCGCCTTTCATACCGCCAATACCGATCCCGCCGCGTTGACCGAGCGTATAGTACATTAAGCCGTGATGATCACCAACCTCTTTGCCATCTTCCAGCACGATTTTTCCAGGTTGCGCCGGCAAATATTGCTTTAAGAAGTCATTGAAGCGACGTTCACCAATAAAACAGATACCTGTAGAATCTTTTTTCTTCGCTGTTGCCAGACCTAATTCTTCTGCAATTTTACGGACTTGCGGTTTTTCAATTTCGCCGACAGGGAACAGGGTCTTATTAATTTCACGACCATGGACCGCATGCAGGAAGTAAGTCTGGTCTTTATTATTGTCATAACCACGCAGTAATTGAGCATATTGCTCACCACGTGAATTGGTCATGGTTTCGCCGCGACGACAGTAGTGACCAGTGGCAATAAAGTCAGCGCCGAGATTGATCGCATGATCCAGGAAGGCGCGGAATTTGATTTCTTTATTACACAAAATATCCGGGTTTGGGGTGCGGCCAGCAGCATATTCAGCCAGGAAATGCTCGAACACGCGATCCCAGTATTCCATCGCGAAGTTGGCGGTATGCAGTTTGATCCCGATCTTGTCGCAAACGGCTTGTGTATCGGCAAGATCTTCCATTGCCGTACAGTATTCTGTGCCGTCATCTTCTTCCCAGTTTTTCATAAAAAGACCTTCAACCTGATAACCCTGTTGAAGGAGGAGAGCTGCAGACACAGATGAATCTACACCACCAGACATACCGACGATGACACGTTGTTGCATAGGATTAGGCATCCAAATTTGAAATTAAGGGAGAATTTTGGTGCTCGTAAATGAGCGATAAAGGATAGTGTTTGCCAGCTTGGGCATCCTGCACGGCTTTAATCACCAATGGGCTGCGAGCACGTGCGGTTTCAACCAGTTCATCCAGCGTCATCCAGACTGCACCGACAATACCGGTATCCAGTTCAGCATTTTCATCATGGCTGACGGCTTCTGCTCTCAGGCAGAAACGGAAATAGGTACGATCCGGGAACATCGGCGGGGTATAGGTATAGATGCCGATCAGATCAGTAACATTGACCTGATAACCGGTTTCTTCCATGGTTTCACGAATGGCTGCTTCGACAATGGCTTCACCTGCCTCCACATGGCCTGCCGGCTGATTGAATACAGTATGGGTAACACCTTCAGTATGTTCTTCAACGAACAGGAATTTTCCATTTTTTTCGACGACAGTTGCGACAGTGACGTGAGCAGTCCAAGCGGTCATAAAGGAGCACCATGGAATAAAAACTGTATTCTACAAAATTTAGGCGGCGGTGGCTATGTCGATACTCGGGATTTTAATTTAGATGATTAACAATAAAGGTATTTGGCGAAAAAGAAAACGTAGAATATAATGAGTACATAAAATACTAAAACAGTAATATTTGCATTCTACGCTTTAATATAAGAATTTGATTTAAAATAAAATTTAATAAAAATTAGCAGTATTTCATAACAATTAAAATAAATAACAGGCTTTATAGGACAGGATTCCAATGAAATTCAGAACAGACATCAATGGCCTCAGAGCAATTGCCGTGATTGCAGTCATGCTATTTCATTTTAATGCGGCCTGGATACCTGGCGGTTTTGTTGGAGTAGATGTCTTCTTTGTGATTTCAGGCTTTTTAATGACTGGAATCATATTTAAAGATTTAGAACATGAAAAATTTTCTATTCTGAAATTTTATGTGGCTCGTGCGAATCGGATTATTCCGGCTTTGGCCGCGCTGTGTCTGGTATTAATGATTTTTGGCTGGTTTTATCTGACGCCTTTTGATTACAAGTTATTGGGTAAGCATGCCGCGAGTAGCATGACTTTTTTATCCAATATCAGTTACTGGAAGGAATCCGGTTATTTTGAGGCAGGCACTCACGAAAAGTGGTTATTACATACCTGGTCACTTTCCGTAGAATGGCAATTCTATATGATTTATCCACTCGTTCTCATTGCCATGCGCAAGTTCATGTCCATCCAGACCATGAAATTTGTGCTGCTGGCAGGAACGATTTTAGGATTCATTCTATCTGTGATCGCTACCTACAAATGGCCAAATCCGGCTTATTTCCTGTTACCTACCAGAGCCTGGGAAATGATGATCGGGGGAATTGCTTATCTTTACCCTTTGACCTTGCAGGAAAATAAGAAAAGGTTGCTGGAAGGAACGGGATTGGCACTTATTTTAGGGTCTTATTTCTTCATTTCAGCAGAAGATTTGTGGCCTGGCTATCTGGCAGTTTTTCCTGTTATCGGTACCTTCCTGATGATTCAGGCACATCGAAATGACAGCGTTATTACCAATAATATTGTGTTTCAAAAATTAGGGACCTGGTCTTATTCTATTTACCTCTGGCACTGGCCTTTGGTGGTTCTGATCTATATCTACTCATTGCCTGAATATTATGTGTATGCCGGAATAGTACTTTCTATAGTGTTAGGTTTTCTGAGCTATAAGTATATTGAGCAGATTAAATTACCTTCATACCATCAATGGAAAGATATTTATCGTATAAAACCGCTTTATTTTTCTCTAGTGCTCATAAGCTTAGGAGTTACTTTAAATATATTTAATGGTTTTAATACAGATCTGCGCCAAGGTGCAGCCTCAGAACAGGCAAAATTTTTAGATTATTATAATGAGAAATTCAAAAATTTAAGGGATGCGTACTGGCTGAAATGTGATACTTACGTGAGCCTGACCGAGCATAATAGTTATGATCCTGATCCGGTCTGTATCACGAAACAAAAGGAAGGCGGGGTGTTCTTATGGGGAGATTCTCATGCTGAAGCACTTTCTTTAGGGCTGAGAACATTACTGAAATCCAAGGATATCCCTTTTTATCAGAAAACCTCTTCCATTTGCAGGGCATCGCTGACCGAGATCAACTACCATAAAGGAGCTTATAAAGAAGCCTGTGATTATTCCAATAAATTGGCGCTAAAGAGCATCGCAGAACTTAAGCCCAAAATTGTGGTTATCACTCAAGCCCTGAAACACGATGAAACCAATTGGGAAAACATCGGGAAAAGTTTACTTCAGCTTGGCGTATCCAATATCGTCATTGTGGGGCCAATTTCGCAATGGAAACCTTCGCTTCCGAAAGTGATGGTGAAACCGAAAAACTGGAATAGTGCTGAAGATTTTATATTTGATGCCGGGCTGGATCTAAGAGCAGTTCAGGTAGACGAGAAAATGAAAAAATTACAATATCCTCAGGGAATTACCTATATATCTCTTATTGATCATCTATGTAAAAAAGATGATGTTCAGCAGCAATACAAATGTCGGATTCGTGCAGCTCAAGGAGAAGACCTGCTTCAGGTGGATTATGGACACCTAAGTGAATCAGGCTCTCTATTTGTGGGGAATACCATACTGTCAAAATATTTATTAAATTTATATTCTCAGAGTGTGACTACAAAACAATAAGCTTATTTCCCGTGATTGATCAGCCACCTGTTGAGGTGGCTTTTACATATATAAGTTTAATGAAAATTATTCATTAGACTTCCTTCATAAATCATTTTTCAACCAATTTAATTGTTTATCTTTCACCCAATCTAAATTGTATATGCCAGCAAGTAAATTAAACCGCAGGTTTAATCGTTTACGACGATTTCTATATACACAAGATAAAATCTTAAAACATTTCATCCTTCCAAATACATGCTCTACTTGAATTCGTCTACGACCAATCTCTTTATTTAACTTTTTTAATTCAGAATCTAGTTGTTCAGTTTTCTTTGCTTTAGATGGCATGAGGCATCCAAAACCCAATTTCTTTATCCCTAAATACCCCTTATCAACGATAAAAAAGGGCTTAAATTTTAATTTCCTCATGCTTTTTTTTAATATTTTAAAATCATGCATGCTTCCATGACTTCCACATACACTCAGTATTTCACCTGTTGTATAGTGCATAGATAGCTGAAATTTAAAGGTATGTCGCTTTTTTTTACCGCTATACCATTTCTTCTGTTTTTTTTGGACGTTGAACTAATATTTCAGTTGCATCAATCACAACAACTTCCCAATCTACTTCATCTCGATTAGGAAGTTGTTTTGGCAAGTTAAATTTTCCAGAACGGATTAAGGTATCTTCAATAACACGTGTGATACGAATTGCACTCGTTTCAGATACACCGTAACTCATACCAAGATGAAAAAATGTTCGATATTCTCTCCAATATTCTATACATAAGAGCAAACGATCTTCCAACGGTAATTTATGCGGTCGTCCTTTACCAATATGACAAGGTAAATGCTTATTTAGCTCGGCCAACATGAGGTTAAATGTAGCCCAACTAACACCGGTAAGCCTACGAAATTTAACGTCTGATAATTTTTGAATATCTTTGAATTTCATCCAAGAATTATCCCTTGAATTAAATAATTTTGCTGATTAATTTAAGATCAAATAAATTGTACGTTTTTTGATTTATGACGGAAGTCTATTCATATTGAATACTTCAGTGATCTCGCAATCACGCACAAACTGTTCATCGTGTGAAACTAAAACTACAGCGCCTTTATAAGACCGAATTGCACTTGCCAGCAAAGCTTTAGACTCAATATCCAGATGATTTTCTGGCTCATCCAATAATAAAAGTTCGGGTTGAGGGGAGACCTGGCTAAGACCTAATAATGCTACTTTGAGTTTTTCACCACCACTTAACTGAGACAAAGGATAAGTACCTTTATCACCACGAATTCTGAGTTGGCCCAACAGATTACGCCATTCCACTTCCGGAATATCAGGATTCATCTGCCTTAAATTTTCAATCGCACTTAGTGCCTCATTGAGAAAACTAAAATTTTGATCCAGATAAAAACAGCTTCGTGCCAGAAATATTTGATCTAGAGGTTGCTGCTTTTGTTGGGCGACCAGTTTCAGCAAAGTGGATTTACCAATTCCGTTTCGGCCTATAATATGGATCTTTTCAGCTGCACTTAAAGCAAGATTCACAGGCTGTGGAGTACCAAAAGGAAGCTTTAACTCTTTAACCCGCAGAATTTCACCAGACTGTGGTTTAAGGTCTGGAAATTGAAATAGCTGAGGTTTTATCTTTTCGAGTTGCTGCTTTTGAAATTTTAACTCAGATTGTTCATTGGAAATTTGCCGTTGGTGCTGTGCCTGAACTTTACCTATACTTTGACCAGCCTGTTCTTTTTTAAAGTCTAAAAGCACTTTGGCTTGGGAATTCGAATCACGTAATTTGTTTCCGGCACGTTCCCGCTTTTGTGCTTTCATTAAAACGTCATGCTGCTTGTGCTTCATCTGTTTAATATCACGCTGACTCTGCTGAATTGACTGTTCGAGTGAAGTGACATTTTTCTGATACTGTTCAAAAAACTCCGCATAGTTTCCAGTAAAGTGCTGTAATCCATGCTCATTTAAATAATAAATATGATCAACCTGATCTAGCAAAGTCCGGTCATGACTAATGATCAACGCACCAGCAGGATGTAACTTTAAATGCTCTATTAACCATGTTCGTGCTTCACGATCCAGATGGTTGCTCGGCTCATCCAGCAATAAATAATATTCAGGCTTTAAGAACAAGCTACATAAAGCAAGTTTGGTCTTTTGGCCCTCACTCAAATATTGTACGGGAAAGTCCAGATCGGTGGGTAATTGTGCTGAACTCAACAGTTGCTGCCATTGATGCGGCAAATGCCAACTATCCTCAAGTAGCTCATAATCCTCGAAACTGGCTGTACCATGTTCAACATTTTTAAAAGCACGATGTAATTGACTTACTTCGAGTGCTTCAGCAATTGTGGCTGCCTTTAACCGATGCAATTGTGGTAGATCGGCATGATGCATTTGCCAGGAAACTTGGCTTGAGCAATGTGGAGAAGAATGCTGAGCCTGATACAAAAGCTGCATGAGCAAAGACTTACCTTGTCCATTACGGCCAATTAAAGCGCTGACCTGAGCTTTAGGAAGGGTAAAATTTAAATTCTGAAATATGACTTTGGAAGGGAATTCTAAAGTCAGATTGGATATTACACATGCCTGTTGAGTCATAAATAACCTCATAAATACAGGATGCACAAAATAAACAAGAGATTTTTTCTAGAAAAGATCAAGCCAGACGATCTATTTTGCACATCAATCTAAAAATAATCGTTGATGAGAAAAATAGACTTACTTCATTGGCGTGACTCACTTATAAGAGAAGGGGAATTCGGACCTTATTTTAATACAAATAAGCTTGCTTAAAAATAGATCAAATTAGGATCTTTTATCCAATATATTGATGCTGATTTAAGTAAATTTCAGGATTTTAAGAATATGAGATGATTTACTTGAAGTTGAACGAGTAAGTTCCATTTACACTATGCGGATAAAGTTTTTTCTATTTTACTTTTAAAGGATTTTTTATGTCTGAATTTAAGCTCTACATTACTTTATTGGGTGGCAAGCATGAAAAAGCCAATGTAGAAGTACATGACGTAATTCCGGTCATTAGTTCAGATATTAAGACAGCTTTCCCATATTTGAAGCAGCAATGGTTTGGTGTGCAAAAAGGCCTGCATGTCGATGGCTGGATGATGATCAATGGTGTTAGCTATCAGGATCTGAATTATCAGGTTCAGGTGACGGACACACCTGTAAAACAGGATTTAAAATTATTCCTGATCAATCTAGGTGCTTATGTGCCAGATCAGTTTGGTGAAATCCATAAATATCTGGTAGTTGCTGCAAAAAATAAGACTGAGGCTAAAGCACAAGGCAAGCTGGCCATTGAAAAGACCTGGTTTAAACCTCATACCGATGCCGTGATTGATGTAGATGATTGCTTAGAACTGAACAGGATTGACCAGAAATTTGTGCATCTGGTAGAGGGAGACTTTGAAGCCAATAGTTTTAAGAATGATTATGTGGTTATTCCTTGATTTAAATAAGGCTACATAAAGTAGGGCGAATTCAAACATGAGGTGCGACAGTTTCAAAAGCCTTATGATAATCAACAAGCTGAGCAAACTTCTCTAATGGTGTAAGCCAATCTAACGCTTTTCTAGGACGAGTATTCAGTGACATGGCGACTTGATTTAAATAATGCTGATCTGCCTGATTTAAATCAATCCCTTTAGGTAAATATTGCCTAATTAAACCATTCATATTTTCGCATGTGCCTTTTTGCCATGGTGAATGTGGGTCACAGAAATATA
>NZ_JBHDVN010000031.1:0-32735 GCF_046635365.1 Acinetobacter sp. NIOH-H-8 | reverse complement strand
TAGAGGAATAGCTACTCGATATGACAAGCTCAAAAGAAATTATCAAAGTTCTGTTGCCTTAGCCTGTATATTTTTATGGCTACCGTTATAGGGTTAATTATGAACAGTAAGTGTCAACAGACCCTAATAAAGATCATAAAAAACCACGCCTAAGCGTGGTTTTTTGATTTTAGAATCTTAATGATTTTCTGAAGCATGGTTGATGGTGTATTTTGGAATTTCAACTTCCAGATCTTCATCTACAATCTTCACTTGGCAAGATAGACGGGAATCAGGCTCTAATCCCCAAGCACGATCGAGCAAGTCAGCTTCGACATCATTCATTTCTTCAAGGCTGTCGAAACCGCGACGAACAATTACGTGGCAAGTGGTACATGCACATGACATATCACACGCATGTTCAATCTTGATTCCGTTTTTCAGCATGCTTTCACATAGATTGGCATCTTGTTCAACTTCAAACTCAGCGCCTTCAGGGCAAATTTGCGCATGTGGAAGAACTTTAATACGTGGCATAGTCTTTACCTTAAATTAGTTTGAGTTTGACCAATCATCGAGTTTAGTGCCTTTAAGGGCAGCATCAATATGTTGATTCATGCGCAGAGCAGCAAATGCATCACTATGTATTTTAAGCTGTTCTACTGCAGATTCAATGGCTTTGATATCTGTACCTTGTAGCTCAGACTCAAGTCGTGCTTGCGCAGCAGTCAGTTCTGCCAATTGCTGTTCATTCATCAATTGAGTATCTACTTTCAGTGCCTGAACCAGTGCTTCAAGTTCACGTTGTGCTTCCACCTTGGTTTCCTGCAGATGACGAAGATTTTTATCTTCTTCAGCAAACTGATAACCTTCTAACAATAGGCGTTCAGTATCTTCACTCGACAGACCATAAGATGGTTTGATATCGATTTGTGCAGTCACACCTGAAGTCATTTCTTTGGCAGAAACGGTTAACAAGCCATCTGCATCCACTTGGAAAGTCACTTCAATGCGTGCTTGACCTGCAGTCATTGGTGGAATACCATGCAGGATAAAACGGCCTAAGCTACGGCAATGTTCTACCAGATCACGTTCACCTTGTACCACATGAATCAGCATAGCGGTTTGGCCATCCTGATAGGTCGTAAATTCCTGGCGACGTGCGACTGGGATCGCGGTATTACGTGAAATCAGACGTTCAACCAGGCCACCCATAGTTTCCAGACCAAGAGAAAGTGGAGTCACATCTAACAATAATGATCCATCTTTGCTGTTACCAATGAGCTGATTTGCTGTAATTGAAGCACCAATCGCAACCACTTCATCCGGGTTGATGGTGCAAAGTGGTTCTTGGTTAAACACATCACGCACTGCCTTTTGCACAGCATATGAACGGGTAGAACCACCCACAAGAACTACATTCTGAATATCATCAAGTTCTAGCTTAGCATCACGCATGACATGCTTACATACACTGATGGTTTTATCCAAAGCAACTTTGATAATTTCTTCAAAAGTCGGACGATCTAAAGTCAGGCTTTGGTCAAGCAGCTTTAATTCAACTGAGTCAGCATCAGATAATGCTTCTTTAGCTTTACGCGCAGCAGTAATGAAATGCGCATATTCAGCATCATCTAGGGTTTCGATATTAAGCTGTTTTTTAGCCCATTTCAGAATCAGACGATCCAGATCATCACCACCCAGAGCAGTATGGCCGCCAGTCGCCAATACTTCGAATACGCCTTGAGAGAAACGCAGAATTGAAACGTCAAAGGTACCGCCACCCAAGTCATAAATCACATAGTTGCGATCTGTGCTCAACTTGGTTTCTTGATCCAGTCCATAAGCTACCGCAGCAGCCGTTGGTTCATTCAATAAACGCAGAACATTTAAACCAGCCAGTTGCGCAGCATCACGTGTTGCCTGACGTTGTGCTTCATCAAAGTATGCAGGAACCGTAATCACGGCACCATTAATCTCATTTTTTAAGCTGGCTTCAGCACGTTCTTTGAGCTGCTTTAAAATTTCCGCAGAAATTTCAACTGGCGTTTTACGACCTTGTGCAGTTTCAAATGCTGGCATTTCATTCGCTTCGCCCACCAAGGCATAAGGATGCTGGAATTTGATATCTGCTTGGGAGCGACCCATAAAACGTTTTACGGATACAATCGTATTTTTAGGATCAGTGGTAATAAAAGGTTTGGCATCATCGCCATATTCAGTGCTTTGTGCTGCATAATGAACGATAGAAGGAAGTAACACACGACCTTGTTCATCTTTGAGTACTTTGGCTTGACCTGAAAGAACCGTGGCAACCAAAGAGTGGGTGGTGCCTAAATCGATACCAATCGCAATGCGGTGTTCATGTGGTGCACTTGATTGACCTGGTTCTGCAATCTGCAAGAGAGCCATAGTGTTACATCCTTTGCACGTTAAAATTAAATAGAAAAATTAAAATTCATCATCAAGATCAAAGCTGTCATCATCTAGGAAACGGTCTTCCGCTTTGTCGATGTCCGCCATGACTTTAACAAAGAAACGCAGTTTACGCACGGTATCGCGAGCTTCGCCCCAGTCTTCATCTTCATAGTCGATTTTGAACTCACGAACTAGACCATCAATCCATTGCTGAACTTCAACTTTCAGAGAAGAAAGATCTTCAGCCGATGAGGCTTCATCTAATTGTTCGCGAATTTCCAGCGCATCCTGAAGAAATTCAAAATCGCTAATAGACTGATCCAGATGATAGTCCTGTTTTTTTAAAGACAGTAAATAAGCTGCACGGCTATCAACCGCTGACAAAGCCTTGAATGCCTGGTTGATCTCGCTTGATTTAATCAAAGCCTGATCTTTATCTTCAGCTTTATCGGGGTGATATTGTTGCTGCAACTTTAAAAACTCTGCTTTTAAAGTGGCTAAATCAATATCGAGTGCTACAGGAAGATTGAACAACTCAAAATGATTCATGGGAGATAGAGTCCGCGATTAATATGCAAAAATGATTAAACTTGATGACAATTAAAATAACTGCCTAAATGCAATTAAAACAGTGTATTTCACACTGTTTTAATGCTGAAAAAAGAGAATTATTGCTGCAATCAGACAGTGAATGACTCACCACAACCACATTCACCTTTTTTATTTGGGTTATTAAATTCGAAGCCTTCGTTCAAGCCGTTTTTCACGTAGTCCATTTCTAGACCTTCGAGATAAACCAGACTTTTTGGGTCTACGAAAACTTTAACACCAAACTGTTCAAAGACCTGGTCATGAGTATCGACTTCGTCGACAAACTCAAGAACATAAGCAAGACCAGAACAGCCTGAAGTTTTCACACCAACACGAATGCCTTCACCCTTACCGCGACTTTTGAGGTAATTGCTGATATGAGTTGCTGCATTTTCAGTTAAGTGGATCATGAAAACTCCGTGAATCTTTCTTAAAAAAACGAATGATTAAGCTTTAGACTTCTTGTTGCGGTAGTCTTCAACAGCCGCTTTAATTGCATCTTCAGCCAGTACAGAGCAGTGTACTTTTACTGGTGGAAGAGCCAATTCATTTGCGATATCAATGTTTTTGATCGCTTGTGCTTGGTCTAAGGTTTTACCTTTTAACCATTCAGTCACTAATGAACTGGATGCAATTGCAGAACCGCAACCATAAGTTTTAAAACGTGCTTCTTCAATCACGCCTTCATCATTTACTTGGATCTGTAAACGCATTACGTCACCACAAGCAGGTGCACCGACCATACCAGTACCAACGTTTTCTGCATTTTTGTCTAAAACACCAACGTTACGTGGGTTTTCGTAATGATCAATTACTTTTTCGCTATAAGCCATGTTGCTTCTCCAAAACTCGGGGTCAGCCTTAATATAAATATGGGGATTAAAAATTTTTTATCAATGAGATAGCAGTGTAAATACAGCTATCTCAGAGTCAAAAATTAGTGCTCAGCCCATTCAACTGTAGAAAGGTCGATACCTTCTTTGTACATATCCCAAAGCGGAGAAAGTTCACGTAATTTCTCAACAGCAGCTTTAGTGATATTTAAAACGTGATCGATATCTTCTTCAGTGGTGTACTTACCAAAGCTGAAGCGGATCGAACTGTGTGCAAGCTCATCAGAAAGACCTAATGCACGAAGTACATAAGATGGTTCAAGTGTTGCAGATGTACATGCTGAACCTGAAGATACCGCTGCATCTTTCAGTGCCATCATCAATGATTCACCTTCAACAAAGTTGAAACTTACGTTTAAGTAGTTTGCAACGTTTTGAGTTGGGTGACCGTTCAAGAATACCTGTTCAAGATCTTGTAAGCCATTCCAAAGCTTGTCACGAAGTACACGTAAACGAGCTTGTTCAGACTGTAAATTTTTGCCTGCAAGTTCAAATGCTTCACCCATACCAACGATCTGGTGAGTTGCAAGAGTACCTGAACGCATACCACGTTCATGACCGCCACCATGCATTTGTGCTTTTAGACGTACACGTGGTGAACGACGTACGAACAGGGCACCAATACCTTTAGGACCATAGATTTTATGTGCAGAGAAGCTCATCAAATCGACTTTCAATTGAGAAAGATCGATTTCAACTTTACCCGCAGCCTGTGCAGCATCAACGTGGAAGAAAATCTTTTTCGCGCGGGTGATTTCACCAATCGCAGCAACATCAGTTGTCGTACCGATTTCGTTGTTTACCATCATCAGGGAAACAAGAATGGTATCCGGACGAATCGCTGCTTCAACCATTTCTGGGGTAATTAAGCCAGTTTTTGGTTGCGGCTCAAGATAAGTAATCTCAAAACCTTCAGACTCTAGCTCACGACAAGTATCCAAAATTGCTTTATGTTCAATTTTAGAAGTGATGATGTGTTTGCCTTTAGATGCATAGAACTGAGCCACACCTTTCAATGCAAGGTTGTCAGATTCAGTTGCACCTGAAGTCCATACGATTTCACGCGGATCAGCTTTTACTAAATTCGCCACTTGTTCACGGGCGTATTCAACTTTTTCTTCCGCTTGCCAGCCATAAGCATGTGAACGAGATGCTGCATTACCGAAGGTGCCTTCGAAAGTTAAGCATTCCATCATACGTTCTGCAACTTGAGGATCTACCGGAGTTGTTGCTGCATAGTCAAGATAAATCGGACGTTTCATGTCAAATACCTGTAACCGATAAAAGGGCTGAATCAATGTTTGCTGAATTTTGGCGTAATGACACGGTTTGAACGTTGTCACGGGCTACAAGGTCAGCAAGGGTGATTTTTGCGAGATAATCGGCAATGTGGTGGGAGAGTTCTTGCCATAAATCATGAGTCAAGCACATCGCGCCATTTTGGCAGTTGCCTTTATGGTCACAGCGAGTCGCATCAACTGTTTCGTTTACAGCTTCAATAATTGCTAACACAGTAATTTCATCTGCGCTGCGTGCTAAATGGTATCCACCATTGGCGCCGCGAACACTCGAAACTAGACCATGACGTTTTAGTTTCGCAAATAACTGCTCGAGATAGGCAACAGAAATAGTTTGACGTGCTGCAATTTCAGCAAGCGTGATCGTTTGTTCAGATGGCTGCAAAGCTAAATCAAGTAGAGCAGTCACTGCGTAGCGACCGCGAGTGGTTAGGCGCATGATTCGATACACATGGTTAGACTAGATGTGTAGATTTTATGAATCCCGACTAAATTAGTCAAGTTATTTTTGTGAATGGCGAGCGTATTTAATTTTCTGAAAATGAAAGAATTACGCGTTGATCCAATTATACACTAATAACGCAATCAAAAGTACTGTGATTATACTAAAGGCCATATTGATCCGCTTTTGTCGGCGTTCCATACGTTTAATGCGGTTGCGATACTGTTTAACTTCAACTTGCAGGCTATTAATTTTAGAACGCTGATCTTCAATTTTCTTTAATAAAGGCGCAATGCGTTTTCTTGATGAAACAATATCAGTCTCATCTGCCGGAGGCTCAGATAACCAGTGCCTCCAGTCAGACAATACTTTAGGTAAGGCAAATAAAGTCAGTAAATCACGGAACTCGTCTTTTAAAACCTGATTACCGTCAATTCGCATTGCACGAATGCTTCTGCGATTGCCAAAGATAAAGATCTTAATCAGATCCATTAAAGTGGTGCGAACATCCAGATCAATAACTCTGCCTGGTGCTTTATAGTCAAATAACAGTCCGTCTTTGGTAAACTGGACATAGAAATCAAAATATGGAATATAACTATTGATTTTTATTGTGATATTCTCATCTACAAACTTCTTCGCCTGAAGAGCAACAACACGGTCATGTTTGAGAATGAACGTGAAAATTGTTTCTAAAACGATCAAAGTCATCGTAAGCAACAAATGTGGTTGATTTTGACTTTGTTGCGATTCACTCATATATACAACCAATCCTTACCTGAAAATTAAAATGAAAAAGCATCCTGCTGAGTAAAAGATTTCAGGGTTAAATCAAATTAGACTTGAAATAAAGTGCTTTGTAGAACAGTTTAGCAAATCTATCAAGCCCTAAATTTGCTATTATGCGGTGATTTTGTAGATAATTTTATGATATTTGCATAGAAAATAAGCAGGAGTCGTGTACATGGATAAAACAAAAACGACACAAGATACAGATCAGGAATTGATTGAAAAACCAGTGAAGAGTAAGTCAAAGTCTGCCTCAGAGCGACGTTCGATGCTGGACTTTCGTAAATATACCAAGCAGATCTGGTTAGCTGGCCTTGGGGCATTTTCCCGCGCAGAGGAAGAAGGCAATAAACTGTTTGACTCGCTGGTCAAGGTCGGAGAAGAGCTGGAATCCAAAACAGTCGATATTGCAGATCAAACTGTGGAAAAAGTCTCCGAGAAAGCACGCGAATCTGTGACAGATACCAAAGATAAGGTTGAAAAACTGATCGACAACTCTGTTCATCATTCCTTGAATCGTATAGGATTAGTGACACTGAAGGATGTACAACATCTGGAGCGTTTAATTCTTCAGTTGCATGCCAAGGTTGATGAATTGACCTTGCAGCAAGAAAAAATACAGAAAGAATTATCGGAAAAAATACACACAAAATGATTTTCTTCATAATTCAATGTTTTTTTCGCATATATTTTGAAAAAAAAGAGGTTTATAAGTATTGCGTTTATACCTAAAGCATTGCTATAAAGGCGTTATGGTAGTTTAAACAAATTCTTGGACCTTAAATAAACGATATTAAGAGGACGTAGTTTTCATGAATAAATCAGAATTAATTGATGCAATTGCAGAGAAAGGGGGATTATCTAAGGCTGACGCAGGTAAAGCTTTAGATGCTACAATTGCTTCTGTTACTGAAGCTTTAAAAGCGGGTGATACAGTAACTCTAGTTGGTTTCGGTACTTTCGGCGTTAAAGAGCGTGCTGCACGTACTGGCCGTAATCCACAAACTGGTGCTACTCTTGAAATTAAAGCAAGCAAAGTACCTAGCTTCAAAGCAGGTAAAGGCTTAAAAGACGCTGTTGCTTAAGCTGCTTCAATCCTAAAACGCGCCTTCTTTGGCGCGTTTTTTATTGATAGATTTAATTGTTTTGATTAACACATTCATTCAATGGGTTTTTTCGGTTAAAATCCTCTGCAAATAAAATATTGGAATACTTATGGAATCTTTTCGTAAAGTTATTAAGGGTTGGTTGGGCAAGGTCTTGCTCGTTCTGTTTCTAACCCCTTTAGCGCTTGTAGGTATTGAAGGATATTTTAGCGGCGGGAATTCTGATGCAGCAAAATCAGTCAATGGAACTGATATCTCTAAACAAGAATTAGAGTCACTGACAAAATCATTCAAACAACAATACTTAAGTTATGCCAATGGTGATGAAACCTTATTAAATCAAAGCTTCATCGATCAAAAAGCGATGGATACCCTGGTTGCGCGTACTTTGCTTTTGCAACAGGCAGAAAAACTGGGGATTAGCCTGAGTGACCAGCAGATCGCACAAATGATTTCACAGCAGCCTTCTTTCCAGGAGAATGGCAAATTTTCTAATGCTTTATATGAAAATTATCTGAAATCAATTGGCATGACCAACAATGCTTTAGTAGAAAGTTTACGTAAAGACCATGCACTGAAAATGCTGTCTTCTACTTTTATGGATTATCCACTGGTCAGTCCGGTTGAAATGCAGCAGATTGCAGATCTGCAAACTGAACAGCGTCATATTCATATCGCTAGCGTGAATCTGGACAGCTATAAAAAAGCAATAAAAGTATCAGAAGCTGATATTGCAGCATATTATGAAAAGCACAAATCCCAGTTCAAGCAACCGACTAGCGTTGATGTGGATTATGTGGTGATCAAGCCGAGCAATATTGATACTGCCAATGTAGCGGTCACTGATGCAGAATTGCAGGAAGCCTATAATAAATTTGTGGCTGACCAGAAGCAGAATGTAAAACCAGAGGTTAAACATATTCTGGTGACTGCAGATAGTCGTAGCGATGCTGAGGCCAAAAAATTGGCAAGCGAAATTGCAGCTAAAATCAAAGCCGGTACCACTTTTGCACAAGCAGCAGCTCAATACTCTGAGGATCCTGAATCTAAATCTAAAGGCGGTGCTATTGCTGTCTATGAAAAAGGCGTGTTCGGTACTACATTTGATCAGACTGTTGCATCCTTAAAATCTGGTCAAGTTTCAGCGCCTGTTAAAACAGATTATGGCTACCATATTATTTCAGTCCAATTGCCTGATGTAGCAGTTCCATCTTTTGAATCTCAAAAAGCACGTTTATCTGAAGAAGTATTGGCAGCGAAAAAATCTAATGCATTCTCTGATACGGTAAACAGTCTGAATGACATGGTCGTAAGTGCGGACTCGCTAGATGTTGTTGCTCAGGAAGTGAAGGGTATTCAGGTTCAGAAAGCAAATGGTGTGACACTTGCGACACGTGATCCATTGCTAAGTGATGCAGCTGTCAAAATTAAACTGTTTAATGATGACGTGAAAAATGGCGACCGTAATGCATCTTCAAGCATTCAGTTAGCCAATGGTGATGTGGCTTGGGTAAAAGTTCGCAATTATCATGCAGCGGGTGAGCAGACACTGGCAGAAGCTAAACCAGCAGTAAAAGCAAAACTGATTCAAGATAAAGCATTTGTTGCGGCTAAAGCTGAAGTTCAAACTGCATTGAATGAGTTTAAAACCAAGCCTGCAGCATCAGTTGCGAAAGGTAAACTGGTATTCGAAGATGCAGGCATCTATACACGCGCAGAAGGTCTGCTTAAGCGTGATGTACAACGTGCAGCATTTAGCGTACCAGCGCCTAAAGCAGGTCACTGGTCAGTAACGACAGCAAATATGCCAAATGAATTGGTTGTTGTGGCAGTTTCTGAAGTGAAGAAAAATCCGATCGATGTTTTAAGTGCAGAGCAACGTAGTGAACTGGTGAAACTGTATCAACAGCTTCGTGGTCAACAAGAGTTTGATGACTATACGCGTTACTTAAAATCTCACGCAAAAATCAAATAAGATTCGCTTGTAAAAAAACCAGCCTGAGGGCTGGTTTTTTATTTTTAAAATTTATATTCGTATAAATAATAAAACTAAATATTTGATATATAATTGATTAAGGTTCTTAGGCCTATATAAATCCTTCATAAATAATAAATGAAAAGGCATATAATGAAAAAAACATCACATTTTAATCTTGTTTCGCAACATGCGCAGGCTATTAAATTATCTCAGTCTCACCCACAACCAAACAATCCGGGAAAAGGACATGAACCTAATAAACCGGGAAAAGGTTACGAGCGTGATGAAACGGTAATTATTCTTCAACCTTCTACACCTGAAGTCACAGAATTTGAGGCTCAGATTATTGGTACGGCAGATCCATTTGTAACCATCATTGCTACGTATAATAATCAACAATATCAAACTACTGCCGATGCACAGGGGAACTGATCACTCCTTAATCCAATTTCGGGCACAGGGTCTGTCACTATTGTTGCTGTTAATGCAGAGGGTATTTCTTCCCAGCAAATTGGTTTAGCACAAATTGCACCGCCACCTCCAAGCATACCTGTATTTTCTCAAGAGGAAGGCTATCTAGTCGGTACAGCAGATCCGCATATAACGGTGATTGTACGGCATAATGGGATTGAATATAGTACTGAAGCTGAAGCTGATGCAGATGGACAATGGATGCTTCTAAATCCACTGGTGCCGGGTACTACAATGGAAGTATTTGCCCGTAATGAATTTGGAGAAGAATCTCTATCTATCATTTCAGGTATGGCGCCACTTCCTGAAATTCCAATATTTCCAGGTTGGACACCCATTACCCCAGTGATTTTAGATCAAGGTGAATATCTATCAGGTAAGACAACACCTTATACACAGATTATTGTGTCGGCAAATGGCCATGAATATACAGCGAGTGTTGATCACGAAGGGAATTGGTCAATGCTTAATCCAATTGCACAAGGGGGAACTTTAGAATTGTATGCAGTAAATGATTTAGGTCTTAGATCTGAGATAATTGCATTGGCGATTCCTATGGTATTTCCTGAGCCACAACCGCCTATTGAAGAGCCGGAACAACCAATTTATATAGTATTTGAACCTGTTGTACCAACAGTTTTAGAAAATGATGAGCAGCTTGCAGGTCAAGCGATGCCATATGGAAAAATTGTGATTTTTGCTTATGGTCTGGAATATGTTACTTATGCAAATGCAAACGGTGAATGGAGTATTGAGAATCCGATTGCTCAAGGCGGGTTTATAACTTTGTATTCGGAAAATGCTGCAGGCGACCGTAGTGAAAGTATTTCTGTGGCTAAGCTTAATTTTCCAATAATAGAAGAACAACAGGTTTCACTTGAAGAGCTTCTTACTGTGGCAATTGAGCAACAAGAGCCAGCTGAAAGTAGTGGACAGGAAAATCCGGAATCATATATTGATTTGGCTTTATTCTTAGAAGATATTCAAACACCGCCTGAAGAGACTGTAATTAATCCTTTATTAGAAGAGCCTGCATTACTCGGTGACCACTCTGTTCAAAGCAGTCCAATCTTCTATTCAATTCAAGATTTTCAACAATCATCACTTACCGAACAGAATTACATTATAGGCTAGTGACTCGTGAGGTATAAAAGAGCGAGATGTTATATCTCGCTCTTTTAAAGTTATTCCGCTCTAAAAATTAGCTCATAACCTGTATATTTGCGGATATTAATCACGCCAGTATCCAAAATCAGATATTGACCTTTAATCCCTTGTAGTTTGCCACGGATCACTGGAGTTTTATCTAAATTGTGAGATTTGATTTTTTCTGGATATTGCTCTATCGGATAGATGAACTCACGTGGTAATTCCTTATCCAAAACTTCAATATTCTCATTAAACTGCAAATTCTGATTAAACTCTTCACGGATAGTTTGGATTTTCGGTGCAAATTCTTCAATCAGCTGATCGCGAACCTCAATCAGATTTAAAGGTTCCGCTTCACCTTTGAGTAATTTACGCCAGTCGGTTTTATCTGCGACCTGAGTACCAAACATCACTTCCAGTTTACCGGAAAGACGGCGAGAACCCACTTTCATGATAGGAAGGGCTTGAGTTGCACCTTGATCCAGCCAACGAGTCGGCATTTGATTAATACGGGTGATTCCGACTTTCAATGCACTAGAATTGGCCAGATAAACAATATGTGGCTGGAAGCAGACATTCTGTGCAAACTCATCTTCCCGGCAAGTACCTAAATGATAATGGCAGGTTTCTGGTTTCATGATGCACATATCACATGACGCTTTAGTTTTAAAACATTTAAAACAGTGGCCTTGTGAGAATGATTTAGAAGTTTTTTTGCCGCAAGAAACACAATAGATATTTCCTGTCCATTCAATCTCGATTTCCTGACCTAACTGGAATGGAAGGTTAATTTCTGATCCATCTAATATTAATTTGTATTCAACATTTGCCCGCTGGGTATTTTGATCAGTTACACTAAGCTCTGTAAGACCGACGTGCATTTTATGGCAAATGCCCTGAAGTTCCATAAAAAATTACTCACTTAAATCATAAGGATGCAGTCATGGCTGAACAGAATGTCATCACTTCAATGCTAGACGATTTCGCTAAGGAACAGCCAATTCATACTGCTATTTGTATCGGGCAGGATTTAACCCAATCTCAATTTCAGCAATCTATTCAATGGCACTATTTTAACGTATCTGAGGTTTTAAATCTGCCTTTTCAACAGCGTTATGACCTGGCAGTAGTGATGCTGGATACTCCTGAAACCTTAGCATTGTCAGAACAGCAGAAGAGTCAAATTCTGGTTAAAATGCGTGATTTATTTGCAAAACGTCTGGTGGTGGTGAGTCGCTTGCAGGATGAGAAACTGCTCAGGTCTCTAGGTCTGACCCATCTGATTGACAAGACGGTTCATGGGGCAGATTTTGCACTCTGGCAATTCAATATTTTGACTTATAAACATGTGCCGGATTGGTTTAACTCTAAATTCTGGGCTAACCCTGAAAACTGGGATAAATATCGCTGGTAAAACTGGAGGGCTGATAAGGTCTTATATCAGTATTGCAAATATTAACAAAATCCTGCATGGAAAATAGGAGCCAAGACTCTATTCTGTAGAGAAGCCGTATACAGGAATGAGTTATGACCAATCTTAGTAGTATTGTGGAAATGCTGGCCAAGCAAGCCTTGGGAAATAACCAGTCGCAATCCCAGCAGCGTTCATCCCAGCAAGGGGGATTGGCAGATATTCTTGGATCAGTATTGGGTCATATCAATAATGCCAGTCAGCAAAACCAGAATCCAAATCAGCAGCATCAAAACTCACAACAGCAAAACAAGCAAAATGGCCTAGGTGCAATTTTAGGTTCTGTACTCAGCCAGCTCGGAGGTGGGAGCCAATCTTCCGCTCGACCAAGTTCTGGATTGGGTGGCAGTTCAACAACAAAGACTTTATTGATTGCTGTCTTGCCTCTGGTCTTGGCCTGGATTCAGAAACAGGGCGGTTTGCAAGGAGCATTGGATAAACTCAAAGGACAAGGTTTAAATAGCCAGGTTGATGACTGGGTCTCTACTGGCCCGGGTGAAAATGCCAATGTCGATCCGCAGCAGGTACAAAACCTGTTTGATGATCAGGAAGTAGAACAGGTCGCAGAACAGACCCATGTGCCTAAACAGGATGTCTATAGCGCCATTTCTCAGGTCTTGCCGCAGATTATTGATTCACTGACACCACAAGGTGAGCAAACCAGCAAGCAGGAAGCCAATAATGATATTCAGAATGTATTGAATATGGTCTCAGGCTTGTTTAAAAAATAAATCTATCTATCCAATAAAAAATCCCGACTTTTAGCCGGGATTTTTCTATTGAATTCTTTAAGCTTCTTCCAGATTCAAGCTAAAGAGTCGGTTGGATTTACAGATCTTCTTGGCCACATAATGCGATTTTCTAAGACGGATTAAAATAATCTGAGACTGAAATTCCAGTTCGCCAAATTCAGGTTCAACCTGAACATAGTGTAACTGACCATACTCATCCCGAACTCGCGCTTGGGCAGAAAAGCCAGGACGGGCATTACCGCTTGAAATTGTAGCTAAACGGCCTAATAGGTTTACATCATTCTTTTTATATTTAGGTGGAATAACCTGATCCAGACAATGAATCATAAATACGGTAAAGAAAATCGCAATGATCAATGCCGGTAGAATGATGTAATAGGCAGGTAAGAAATGATATTCCTGTGAATAGATCAGAAACTGAAGAAAATAGCCGGAAAAGCTAAAATTCATCAGGAAGAAAAAAACAATCAGGGTTTTGGAAAATTTGACATTTAGCCATTCAACATTCTGAAAGTCATATGGAGAAATGCGTTCCAGGAGTTGACTGGGTTTAAGCTTAAAATAGAAGGCAACTGTTTTTGCCACGCCAAGCAGAATGATGAACAATAAACTGAGATGAAATGGCATCAGGTTATAGTCAAGTAAAAACTCAGGCATGGCAAAATCCGTTTTAGCTATTATTCTGAAAGATAAATTCCGCCATCAGAATGCACGGTAATATCAACTTTTTCAAGTGATTGGCCTTGACAAGGTCCAGAAATACATTCACCGCTTTCGACTACGAACAGCGCGCCATGAGTAGAGCATTCAATAAATTCCTGATCACGGTCCAGAAACTGGTTTTCCAGAAATTCCAGTTCTACCTGTAAATGTGGACAAATATTCTGGTAAGCATAAAACGAACCATCACGCTGGGTAATAAAAATTGTATCCCCATTCGGAAGTTCAAAAGAGCGTGCTTCACGCTCTGGAATATCGTCAGTCATGCAAATTTTAAACATTAAGCACATTCCTTAAGAACATCTTTTAATAATGCTGTGTATTCTGAAACCGCCAGTCGTGGCCCAAATTGCGCTACCACTTGACTAGACACCAAAATTGCCAGTTCTGCTGCTGTTTTTAAGCCAAGACCCGCATTAAGTGCATATAAAAAAGCACCCGCGAAAGCATCGCCAGCCCCATTGGCATCCACTGCAGTTACAGCACGCCCCGGCACAGTAAAGGTTTCACCATTATTGGAAATAAGCGCACCATCAGCTGACATTGTAATGACAACGTATTGACTTAATTCCTTGAGTTTAGCCAGAGCTGCTTCGATGGTATCTGTTTCGGTATACATCAATGCTTCTTGCTGGTTGCAGAACAAGAGATCAACGCCATCTGCAATCATTTCATCCAGACCGGCACGGGCATATTGCACCATCGCAGGATCAGAAAGGGTAAATGCGATTTTAACCCTATTGGCTTTGGCAATTTCACGCGCCTGTTTTACGGCCTGACGTGCTGTTTCGGAAGTGGATAGATAACCTTCGATATAGAGCCATTTAGCAGTTGTTAAAGGCTGGAAGTCAATCTGTTCATCTGTGAGTTCAGCAGTAATACCTAAATAGGTATGCATGGTACGTTCAGAATCTGGGCTGACCAGAACCATACAGGTACCGGTTACGCCTTCACTGATCGATTGGGTTGTAGTTTTAATGCCAGCTTCATTTAAGCCATGCAGATAGATGTGACCAAGATCATCATTACCGACACGGCAGGCATAGAATGCAGAGCCGCCCAAAGCGGCAAATGCAACTGTAGTATTGGCTGCTGAACCGCCTGAAGCCTGACCTTTATAAGTTTGAGTTGCTTTTAAGTTTTGATACAGAGTAGCCTGAGCTTCACCATCCGCAAGTTGCATGGTGCCTTTTTGCAAGTGATGTGCAGTTAAAAACTCATCAGAAACTTTAAATTCCTGGTCAATCAGCGCATTGCCAATCGCAAAAAGGTCAACAGTAGACATATCCAAATATCACATTAAAAATGAAAGTGCTAAGTTTACACGATTGCTCGGGTTTGCTGTAGTTCACTGAAACATTTTCAGAATACTTTAAAAAATACTGTAACTTATTCAGCTTGAATCTTTGGTCTAAGAATTGATTTATTTTTAAACGGTAGCGAGTGCAGCCATTGATTTAAAGGTTGGATTTTATTTATAAGATTAGAGTACCAAGCAGTTATACTGGTGCGACATTTGAACAATCATCTAAAACAGTGTGGGTATATGGATATTAAGATTGTAACAGCCGAGCAGCTCCCTGATCAGATTGACACTTTAGCGACACTGGCGCGTAAAGAAGGTTATGACCTGATTGATAAGTTAATTGAAGAATACCGCACTGGAAAAAACTGTTTCAGTCAAAATAATGAATTTCTGGCCTGTGCCTATGATGGCAATAAACTGATTGCCTGTGGCGGCTTAAACCAGCAATGGGGCGATAACGGCATTGAAGAACGGATTGGACGAGTACGTCGTTTCTATGTGCATCCAAAATATCGCCAACATGGTGTAGGTAAGCAGCTTTTGGCTTATCTGGAGCAGTTAGCACGTCCATTTTATTCAGCACTTTGTTTACAGACCGATACCAAACTGGCTGCCAGTTTCTATCAAAAACAGAACTATGTCTTTGTTGAAAACCACCCGAGTTATAACTATTTCAAGTATATGATCTAGAGATCATTGCCAAACCTGATCATTTAAAAATCAGATGATCAGGTTTACTTAATTCGATCAAAATCCTCGGTTTTCTGCGTGAATAATTCAAACAACTACAGCTATAATGCGAATAATAATTTTTTAATTTAAGCATTAGGAGATCGCATGACTGTAGATGTCACTGAAACCATTTCTCAAACTGTACATCCTGCGTTTCAGTTGGTACGTCAACAACATGTTGAAGCTTTAGACATTTTAGTGTCTGAATATAAGCATAAAGTGACTGGCGCCACCCATTATCATCTGGCGGCCAATCATGATGAAAATGTTTTTCTTGTTGCGTTTCGCACTCAGCCAATGGATTCGAAAGGTGAAGCGCACATTCTGGAACATACTGCACTGTGCGGCTCAGAAAAATTCCCGGTACGTGATCCGTTCTTCTTGATGATTCGCCGTTCGCTTAATACTTTTATGAATGCCTTTACAGCGGCAGACTGGACGGCTTATCCATTCGCAACTCAAAATGATAAAGACTTCCAGAACTTATTAGAAGTTTATATGGATGCGGCCTTTGCTGCGAACCTGAATCCGCTGGATTTTGCTCAGGAAGGTATCCGTATTGAGCTGGAAAATGGCGAGCCAGTGTATAAAGGCGTGGTATTTAATGAAATGAAAGGGGCAATGAGTTCACCTTCAGATCAACTTTATCATACTTTGGCGCATCACTTATTCCCGGACACTACCTATCACTACAACTCAGGCGGCGATCCTAAAGATATTCCAAACCTGACTTATGAAGAGTTGGTGAATTTCTATAAAACGCATTATCATCCAAGTAATGCAGTATTTATGACCTTTGGTAATAAATCTGCTGCTGAGTTACAGGAACAGTTTGAAAATCTGGCACTGTCTAAATTTGGAAAAGGTGAAACACTTTATTCAACGCCAGAAACCCGTTTAACTGCGCCACTCAATGTAACAGAAACCTATGCAGTTGATGGGGAAGATCTGAAGGACAAGACTTATCACGTATTGTCATGGTTATTGCCAGAAGCGAGTGATATCAAGTTACGTTTAGGCTTGCGTCTCGTAGAAGGGATTTTGCTGGAAGATTCAGCATCTCCCTTACGTCATTACTTGGAAACCTGTGGTTATGCACAGTCAACTGGCCCATTCATGGGCGTAGATGATTCCAACTTTGAAATGACCTTCTACTGCGCGGTTCAAGGTTCAAACCCTGAACATGCTGAAGAATTCAAAAACGGAGTTTTCAAAGTTCTGGAAGAAGTTGCCTCTAAACCTGTTGATCAACAGGCAGTAGATGCGATCCTACATCAGATCGAATTGCATCAGCGTGAAATCAATGGTGATGGTACACCGTATGGTCTAAGCCTGATTTTAAGCGGCTTAAGCAGTGCAATTCACCATCGTGATCCAGTTGAAGTCTGGGATGTGGACTCTGCAATTGCTTCAGTAAAAGAAGAGTTGCAAGATCCAATGTGGCTGTCGAATCTGATTAAAGATCATCTTTTAGATAACCCGCACCGTGTTCAACTGACTCTGGTTCCGGATGCAAGCAAATCTACCAAAGAAGCGGAAGAAGAAAAAGCACGTCTGGCTGAAATTGGTAAAGCTTTAACTGAAGAGCAAAAAGCAGAGATCAATGCTCAAACTGAAGCGTTAAATATCCGCCAAGATACTCCAGATGATTTGAATCTGTTACCTAAGGTGGGTCTGGAAGATGTGCCTGCGGAATTGCAGATTGTTCAAGGCCAGTTGCGTGAGATTATCTGTAACCGCGTAGATACGCCGTTGAATCTTTATCATGCAGGTACCAATGGGATTTATTACCAACAGGTATTGGTGAAAATTCCAGATGAAGTGGTGCAATCACCGTATTTCAACCTGTTGTCTATTTTAATGGGTGAAGTTGGTGCGGGTGAATATGATTACCTGCAATTCCAGCAACTGCAAACAGCAGTCAGTGGTGGTCTGGGCATGGGCGCTTCATTGCGTTCTAAAGTGGATGACAAGAACAAGATCAGTGCGTGGCTAACTTTAACGACTAAATCTTTGGCTAGCCATCTGGATGCGATCCGTCTGTTAAAAATCGGTTTCGAGCAACTTCGCTTTGATGAAAAAGGCCGTATTATTGAGTTATTACAACAGCGTAAAACTCGTTGGCAGTCGCGTATTTCCGGTTCTGGTCATAGCTATGCGATGCAAGTAGCATCACGTCAGCATAGTGCTCTAGCCTTGCGTGATTATCATAATACCGGTCTGGGTGCCTTGAACTGGCTGATTAACTTGGTCAATCACGCTGAAAAAGATCCAGCAGCTTATGACGCTATGATTGAGGAATTAAAACGCATTCATGCAGTCTTGCTACAAGCGCCAAAACAATTCCTGTTAGTGTGTGAAGAACAGCAGTCTGAGCGTTTGATTGAAGAAATTCAAAACGTGTGGGACAAACTGGAAGTGAATACTGCACCTGCAGAATTGACTCAGGTTGAAAAAGTTAATCATAGCAATGATGAAGCCTGGTTGATTCAGACTAATGTGCAGTTCTGTGCAGCAGCTTATCCTGCGGTAGAAGTTTCACATCCTGATGCTGCTGCCTTGATGGTATTGGCAGGCTACTTGCGTAATGGTTATCTACATAGCGCAATCCGTGAAAAAGGCGGTGCTTATGGTGGTGGCGCAAGCTATGACGGAAATGCATGTTCTTTCCGCTTCTATAGTTATCGCGATCCACGCTTAGCAGAGACTTTCCAGGACTTTGATGCAAGTATCCAATGGTTGCTTAACGCACCTCAACAACCGCATCAGCTGGAAGAAGCCATCTTGGGTTTAATTGCCAGTATGGACAAACCGGGGTCACCAGCAGGTGAAGCGATTACTGCCTGTTATGCCTACCTGCATCAACGTACGCCAGCATTCCGTAAACAGCTTCGGGAACGTTTGTTGCATGTCACTTTAGATGATTTGAAACGTGTTGCACAGACTTATCTGGTTGAACAGCAAGCTTCAAAAGCGGTGGTTGCGCCATTTGCCAAACGAGAAACTTTAGAACAACTCGGCTTTACAATTCAGCAAGTTCAATAAATAAAAACAATGAGGATAGAGGATGGCGCTTAATTCTATTAAGCGCTCAACTTTGCAGCTGGGCGTTTTGCTTGGCTGTGTAGTTGGGACGCAAGTTAATGCGGAAGATAAAACTGTAGCGAGTAGTCCGATGCCGGCAACGGCGGAGGCTTGCTCTGCGGTTGAAACCAATTCAGAACGCTTGGCCTGTTATGATGCGGTATTTAAAATACCGGCCGATAGTAAGCCTGAGATTGTTTCTGAACGGCGTGCAGCCATAGAAATTGCGCCCGAACCCGACAACCTCAAAGCGAAAATTGAACAGACCGTTTCCAATATCTATGCTTCTGAAGGATCAAAGCTGACCCCGGCTTTATCCTTGCTGGATAGTCGTTGGGAACTGTCGCCGGAAAGTAAACTGGGTACCTGGAATATCCGTTCCTATCAGCCGATTTATCTGATGCCAGGATTCTGGACTTCCAAGAAAAACGAGTTTCCGCAAAGTGAAAACCCAAATAACACCGTTGAAGAAGACCAGAATTTGACTTCGATTGAGGGGAAATTCCAGTTATCTTTAAAAACCAAGGCGGTTGAAAATATTCTGGGTGACAATGGGGATCTCTGGCTGGGCTATACCCAGTCTTCACGTTGGCAGGTGTATAACTCGGAAGAGTCCCGACCATTTCGTGAAACTAATTATGAGCCTGAAGCAAGCCTGATCTTCCGTACCAATTATGATCTGTTTGGTTTGAACTGGCGCATGCTGGGACTAACCCTGAATCATCAATCAAATGGCCGTTCCGATCCATTATCTCGTAGCTGGAACCGGGTAATGCTGAATCTCGGTTTTGAAAAAGACAATTTCGCCATGATGCTGCGCCCTTGGTATCGTATCGAAGAAGACCGGGCTGATGACAATAATCCCGAGATTAAAAACTATATCGGGCGTGGGGATTTAACTGCGTTTTATCGTCATAATGCCCATGATTTTTCTTTGATGTTGCGTCATACACTTAAAGGTGGTGATGATAATCGTGGTGCAGTACAGTTCGACTGGTCATTTCCGATCAGTGGGCGTCTACGCGGTCAATTCCAACTCTTTGATGGTTATGGTGAAAGTCTGATTGATTACAATCACCGTGCGACCTATGTGGGTCTGGGTGTGTCATTAATGAACTGGTACTAATCTGTTTCATGTAAAAAACCACGCTTAGGCATGGTTTTTTTGCTTATGCGTATTCATTTAAATCTTAACCAATCTGAATTTCTGAAGGCGGATGTTTAAGACGGCTCTTTTTCGGTGTTGCAATTAAATAAGCAAGGGTCAAAGGTCCTAGACGACCCGCATACATCATTAGCATCAGAATGATTAAACTTGCTGGTTGCAATTCTCCAGTGACACCACGTGTTAATCCAACTGTACAGGCGGCAGAAACCGCCTCAAACAGCAAATCTAAAAAATCATGATCGGGTTCTAGAATGAGTAAACTCATAAAACCGGTCATGACCAGACCTGCGGTAATACACACAACCGCTAAGGCTTTAAAAGTAGTTTTCTCAGAAATAGAATGGTTGAACAAGCGGATTTCATCTTCACGGCGTAGAAAACTGATTACACTGATCACCACAATAATAAACGTACCAACTTTAATTCCACCCGCCGTACTTAAGGAACCGCCACCAATAAACATTAAAAAAATGGTGACTAGACTTGAGGCATTGCTCATTTGGTCCATAGGCAGACTATAAAAGCCTGAAGAGCGGGGAACTGTGGCATGGAACCAGGCATTGAGTGCCTGATCACCCACGCTCATCAGCGCTAATGTTTGTGGATTAGAGGCCTCTAATAGCCAGAGTACAATAAAAGCGCTCAGGTTAAGGCCCATAATCGTCGTTAGAATGAGTTTGCTATTCGGACTGAGCTTGCGCCAGCTTTTATTCTGTTTTACATCCATCAGAACCAGAAAACCGATCCCGCCAATGATATAGAGCATGCTGATCGTGAAGGTCACGAAATACTGGCCGGAAAAGCTCATTAAGCTATTGGGGAAAAGAGAAAACCCGCCATTATTAAACGCAGAAACACTATAGAAAGCTGCGTAAAACAGCGCTTCACCAAAAGGATAATCTTCCAGCCAAACCAAGGTTAAAATTAGGGTACCAATCGCTTCGAAAAACAGAGAATATAGGAATACCGCTTTAATGGTAAAACTGACTTTCTTCAAACTGGTCTGGCCAATAGATTCCTGTGCCATCACTTGCTGTCTTAAGCCAAGTTTAGGTGACAGGCTCATGAAGGCGAGTATGGCAAATGTCATAAAACCGAGGCCACCACATTGCAGCAGGAACATAATCACGACCTGCCCAAAGGGTGTATAAGCTTCACCAACATTGACTACAGATAGCCCGGTAATTGTCACTGCAGAAGTTGCTGTAAAAATCGCTTCTAACCAGCTGATTTCAGTTTGATGCGCAAAGGGCAGCATCAGTAATAAAGAACCAATAAAAATCAGTCCGAGAAAACCTAAGGCAAGCAGACTCGGTGGACTGAGATTGACAATCCTGTTCTGGTTTAAATTTGAGCTTTTCATATGGCCTTAAAATGCTTGGACAAACGGCGTAGAGGCTCTAGTAATCCTTCGACCACCAGAATGTCACCTTCCTTAAGTAGCAGCTCAAGATCCACGATATGTTGTATTTCAGTGCCACGTTTATGCAAAAGAACTTTAATTTCGGGAACCTGACTCATTAACTGGTGTAAGGGAGTGTCATGATGATCGGCATGAATCTCGACCTTGACAATATAATGATCATCTTCAAGTGACATATAACGGCTAACCATCGGGTAGCTGAGTGATTGTGCCACACGAACGCCCATATCTTCTTCTGGGTGAATAATTTTTTCGACATTCAGATGAGTCAAAATCATATGGTGGGCTTTGGATTTGGCTTTGGCCCAAATTTTCTTTACCCCCATATTTTTTAGATGCAGTACACACAGAATGCTGGCTTCAATATCTTCACCAATCGCCACCACCACCGCTTCACAGTTCTGAACATTTAGTTCGTCCAGTACATGTTCATCCGTGGCATCGGCAATCACCGCATGGGTGAGCTGATCAGAAATATTTTCCACATATTTTTTATCGAGATCGATTCCAATCACATCATGTTTCAGGCTGATCAGTTGAGTCGCTACTGTTGCACCGAAGCTGCCCAGCCCAATGACTGCAAATAATGCCATGCATATTTCCCTAAATCTTTTTTATTTCAAATCAGTTCATGTCTAAGTACGTATCTTAAAGATTTTTATAGTTTTCAGCTATCTGGCCTTACATAAATACTTCATACATTTTTTTAGCTGGACATAAAAAAACCGCCTCGAAAGGCGGTTTATATCAAACTAATTATTTCAAGAAACGCTGATAACCTAGGTTGTTGGTGATTTCTTCATATGGATAAGTAATGCTTTCCAATGTCTCAATCAAACCATCTGGATTTTGCTGTGCATCTTCTGCTTCTAGGCCGACCAGTACGCGACCTTCTGCAGCGCCGTGGTTACGGTAATGGAACAGGGTGATGTTATGCGTTGGGCCAAGACGTTCTAGGAACATTAGCAGGGCACCTGGACGTTCCGGGAATTCCACGCGGAACAGGCGTTCATTTTCAATATCGGCATGACCGCCAATCAGGTAACGGATATGCAGTTTTGCAACTTCGTCATCAGACAGATCATCAATGTCGTAGTCGAATTTCAGGTTTTCATAGATTTCCTGACGTTCTTTCTCGCCATTTTTCAGGCTGATGCCGACAAAGACCTGAGCTGCAGAAGCATCACTAGAGCGGTAATTGAACTCGGTGATATTACGGCCTTGAAGGGCGCGACAGAATTTCAGGAATGAGCCTTTTTCTTCTGGAATGGTTACGGCAAAGATGGCCTCTTTGCGTTCGCCCAGCTCGGTGCGTTCGGCAATATAGCGCAGACGGTCGAAGTTCATGTTCGCACCGCAAACAATCGATACGATATTCTTGCCTTCAATGCCGTGTTCCGCTACATATTTTTTGATACCAGCCAATGCCATTGCACCTGACGGTTCTACGATGCTACGGCATTCATCATAAGTATCTTTAATTGCTGCACAGACTTCATCGGTATTGACCAGTACGACTTCTGGTTCTACGATCGGGCCAGAGTTATCTGATTTTTGTAAACGGATCACATCAAATGGTTTTTCACCGATTTGTGCCACAGCAGTACCATCGGCAAATAAACCCACTGATGGCAAAATTACGCGGTCATTTGCATCAAAAGCGGCTTTTAAACATGCAGATTCTTCATATTCTACAGGAATCACTTTGACATGCGGTGCAACATCACCTAAGTAAGCTGCAACACCGGCAATCAGACCACCACCACCAACAGCAACGAAGACATATTCTACATCACGCCATTGACGCAAAATTTCATTGGCAATGGTGCCTTGACCGGCCATCACCAGTTCATCGTCATAAGGTGGAATAAAGGTCATGCCATCTTCTTGGGCACGTTGAATCGCATATTTATTGGCAACATCAAATGAATCACCGTGCAATACGACTTCGCCACCTAAGCGTTTTACCGCCTGAACCTTGATATCAGGGGTGGTTTTTGGCATTACGATAATCGCGCGAATCCCCAGCTTTTCCCCTGACAGCGCCACGCCTTGGGCATGGTTGCCTGCTGAAGCTGTGATAACGCCACGTTCGAGTTGTGATTTCGGTAATTGACTAATACGGTTATAGGCACCGCGTAGCTTGAATGAAAAAACCGGTTGTAAATCTTCACGTTTAAAGCGAATGTTATTATTTAAGCGCTCGCTAATTCGTGGCGCTGCTTCGAGTGGGGTTTCGATTGCAACATCGTACACAGTTGCTTGTAAAATTTGTCGAACCAAACGAGACAGCATGTTAATTTTCCATCTAACAGTTTAAAATAAGCACTTATTGTAACAAACCACGCGGCTTTGCGGTTTAAAAATACTGCGAAAGTCCAAAATAGTTGAGTGATGTCATGAGTCTATATGCAACCCAAGATGAGAAAAAGCAAGCTGCAGCAAAAGCTGCGTTAAAGCACTTACCAAAAGGGGGCATTTTAGGCGTCGGTACTGGGAGTACTGTTAACTTCTTAATCGAACTTTTGCCTGAACTTCAATTGGAAGCTGCAGTTGCAAGTTCTGAAGCCACTGCACAACGCCTTAAAAAATTAGGCATTGAAGTTGTCGATATGAATAGCGTAGGTGGTCTGGATGCCTATGTCGATGGTGCGGATGAAATTGACCGTCATATGCACATGATCAAAGGTGGTGGTGCTGCGCTTACACGTGAAAAAATCGTGGCGTCGATTGCGAAAAAATTCGTATGTATCGTCGATGATTCGAAATGGGTAGAGCAGTTGGGTCGTGATTTCCCATTACCTGTTGAAGTGATTCCAATGGCACGTTCAGCAGTCGCACGTAAGTTGGTGGCATTAGGTGGTGATCCTGCTTACCGTGAAGGTGTAGTGACTGATAATGGAAATGTTATTTTGGATGTGCATAACCTGAATATTCTGAATGCGCCTGAGCTGGAAAAAACGATTAATGACATTCCAGGCGTCGTATGTAACGGTATTTTCGCGATCAATAAAGCGGATATTGCGATTGTTGCGACCAATAATGGTATTGAAGAGCGTACAGCGATTTAAGAAATCCTCCCTGACCCTCCTTTTTCAAAGGAGGGAAAAGTCTTTAATTTGATAAAGCTCCTCGAAACTTCTATAAGTTTGAACTTCCCCCTTTATTAAAGGGGGATCGAGGGGGATTAGTAAAATAACGATTAAATATAAAAAATGACCCTAAACGACCTGCCCGAAATCCAAATCACCCGAAATGTTCGCTCAACACGTCTCAGACTGCGTGTAGAGGGTGATCAAATCCGTTTAACCGCACCTGTATTTTGTAGCAAAAAACAGATTCAGAATTTTATTGACCAAGCGGAAAGCTGGCTACTGAAAACATGGAAATTGCAGCAGGAAAAAAATCAAAGTATTGATAGATCTTTACCAGCAGAATTGCAGCTTTTCAATCAGGCTCAGCTAATCCAGATCGTGTATCAAAGTCAAAAGCAAGACTTTGTTTTTGATGCTAAATTATTACAGCTATCGATCAGTGACCGTCATCCTGAAACCTATTTAAAAGCTTTTGTGATTACCTATGCTAAAGAACAGTTGCCTGTTTATCTGAACAAAGTAAGCCAAGAAACAGGATTATCATTTAATATTTGTAATGTTCGCCAACCGAAAACACGATGGGGTAGTTGTTCTGCCAAACATGACATCATGCTAAATAGTGGCATCATTCTGTTTCCTGAAAATATTGTGCGTTATTTATGTGTGCATGAACTGGCCCATACCCGGCATTTTGACCATAGTCCACGATTTTGGGCAGAGGTAGCAAAGCATGATCCAAACTATTTAATTCACCGCAAAATTCTGAAAAATACTGTGATGCCATATTGGTGGACAGCTTAAGAAGATCTATAGAGAAGTTGAAATAGTATTGATTTACTTCTAAATAGCCTAAGCAATTAACATAATTCTCTTAAAGTTCTTAAAATCTCTCAAAATAAAAGGGGTAAATAAAAAACCATCAATCCCTAGTGAAACAGTTTAGAAAACCTCAAGTTCCTGTCATACTACAGCCCATAAAGGAAACATCTAGTTTGAGGTAATCATCGTGATTTCAGTGGGTATTGTGGGTGGTACAGGTTATACAGGCATTGAACTTTTACGTCTATTACTGCGACATCCGAATGTAGAAGTTAAAGCACTGACATCACGTACTGAAGCAGGCCGTCGCGTTGACGATATGTTCCCGAGTCTGCGTGGACATACGGATCTTCAGTTTTCTGACCTCAGCCTTGATCTTTTAAAATCATGTGATGTGGTATTTTTCGCGACACCACATGGGGTTGCCATGAAACATGCTGAGGAACTTGTTGCAGCTAATACCAAGGTAATTGACCTTGCAGCGGATTTCCGTTTGCAAAATCTGGAACAGTTCGAAAAATGGTATGGCATGGAACATGCTTGCCCAGAAGTGTTAAAAGATTCTGTTTATGGTCTGTCTGAACTTAACCGTGACCAGATCAAACAGGCGAGTGTGATTGGTAATCCGGGCTGTTATCCAACGACAGTTCAGCTTGGTCTGGCACCAGTATTAAAATCAAGTGAGGCCTTGGTAAAACCAGAAAGCATTATTATCGATGCAAAATCTGGGGTATCAGGTGCGGGCCGTAAAGCCAGCTTGGGCATGATCTATTCTGAAAATGCTGATAACTTTAAGGCTTATGGCGTTGCGGGCCACCGTCACCATCCTGAAATCGTAGAAGCATTAGAAAACATTTCAGGTCAAAAAGGCGTGTTTGACCATATCCTGTTTGTGCCGCATCTAGTGCCGATGATTCGTGGGATGTTATCAACGATTTATATCGATTTGACTGAAGCAGGTCAGGCAGCTGACTTGCAGTCACTGTACGAGCAGTTCTATGCCAATGAACAGTTTGTTGATGTAATGCCAGCAGGCAGTTCACCAGAAACCCGTTCGGTGCGTGGTGCTAACCAGTTGCGTATTGCACTATACAAACCACAACCAACCAAGCTGGTGATTCTGGTGGCTCAGGACAATCTAGTCAAAGGTGCAGCTGGTCAGGCAGTACAGAACATGAACCTGATGTTTGGCTTTGCAGAAAGTGCAGGCTTGAATAATATTGGTTTATTACCATAAAAAACGTATTAGAACTTCACACACATTTAGATTTGGATTTAAATGTGTGTCTTGAACAAAGTATACAGAGATCAAAATGCCGAATAATGAGTCAAACATGACGATCCAGGAACCCTCTACAAAGAAACCATTGATGAAAGGCAATACAGCTTTGGTAATCGGTGCTGCTGTGTTGATTCTGGGTAGTGGCTTGCTGGGCTATACGGTCGGGCATCGGCAAGGTTTGACTGCGGTAGGTTTTGAGGCGGATGCGGAACAACTGGTTGAAGTGGTACAAAAACAGAAAACCAGTCTGGAAACACTGAATAAATCTCTGAATACAGCGGTTCAGGAACGTGATTTGGCCGTTAGTAATGCCAATGATCTTTATCTGGCTGCAAATAAGGCGCGTGATGCCCAGGAGCAGGCTGAAAGCGTTGGTACGATCTACCGCGAGATCTTGCGTCAACGCGGTGGTTTAGCATTGACAGTTCAACATCTGGGGATTAAGGCATTGCCTGATAATGCCTTCGAATACCAGATTGATCTGGTTCAGGTCAGCCCGGGCAAAAATCGTGCTTCTGGTACAGTGGAACTGCGCTTGATTAAGGGTACTGAAATTCTGGTCGTGCCGCTTGAAGATAAAAACTTTAATTTTGACAATTACGAACGTTTGACTGGTCGCTGGACCATGCCTAAAGGTTTTAAACCAGAATTTATTGAAGTGCGCCTCTCAGGGACTAAGCCTGTGATTCGCCGTTTTAGCTGGGATCAGGGGAAAGCTGTTGAAAGCCAGTCAACAGTCCTGTCAGAGATTCCAAAAACTGAAGCAAATGCAAATTAAGTGTGAAATAGAAATCGTATGCCAAGCAATAAACGTCCAAAATGTTTAAGTGAGATCAAAAATTCTTTTTACGAGTCCGGCATGGTTGATTGGCATATTAGCCCGCGTTTAACAGACGAGCCTTTTCACGATGATGACGCTGACCTTGCAGTCCAGACTGCACCTCCTGAACTGAAGCGTCCACCGATGTATGCAGTGGTATTATTGAATGACGACTACACTCCAATGGAGTTTGTAATTGAAATTTTACAACAATACTTTGCAATGAATCTTGACCAAGCTACACAAGTAATGCTAACTGTACATTATGAAGGAAAAGGTGTAGCTGGGGTCTATCCTCGAGATATTGCGGAAACCAAAGCGAACCAAGTCAATAATTACGCTCGATCTCAAGGTCATCCTTTACTTTGCCAGATTGAGCCGAAAGATTAAGGGGGTTGCATGCTCAGTCGTCAATTAGAAGTATCACTACGTTTGGCTGTCAGCATGGCTCGTCAAAAGAGACATGAGTTCCTGACCGTAGAACATTTATTATTAGCTTTACTCGACAATGATTCTGCAGTGAATGCCTTAAAAGCATGTGGTGCAGATATTATCGTTTTGCGTAAAGAATTAGAAGAGTACGTAGAACAACATACCCCTAAACTCGGTGAAAATAGTGATCAGGCACCTCATCCTACAGAAAGTTTTGACCGGATTTTGCAACGTGCAATTTTCCATGTTCAATCCAGTGGCGGTGATCGTACTGTAGAAGGCGCCGATATTCTGGTTGCGATGTATTCTGAGCGTGATTCTTTTGCGGTTTATCTGCTTAAACGTCATCAGATTAACCGTCTGACTTTAACCCAGTACCTTTCTCATGGTACACGTAAAGACGAAGTACAGTCTGAAGAAGAAATTGAAGAACTGGATGGTGAATCGGCTTCTTCCAATAATTCTGGTCCGCTAGAGTTATATACGACAAACCTGAATCAGGAAGCTCAACGCGGCAAGACAGATCCATTGATTGGCCGTGAAAAAGAAATTGAGCGGGCAGCGCAAATTTTATGCCGTCGCCGTAAAAATAACCCATTGCTAGTCGGTGATCCAGGTGTAGGTAAAACTTCAATTGCTGAAGGTCTGGCTTGGTTAATTGTGAATGGCAAGGCACCTAAGCCACTGGAAAATGCTGAAATCTATAGCCTAGACATCGGCGCACTGGTGGCGGGAACTAAATACCGTGGTGATTTCGAAAAGCGTTTAAAACAACTATTAAATGCCTTGAAGAAAAAACCAGATGCAGTACTGTTCATTGATGAAATTCATATGATCATCGGTGCAGGTTCAAGCATGGGCAGCACCATGGATGCATCGAATCTAATCAAGCCTGCATTGGCAAATGGTTCATTGCGTTGCATCGGTTCAACCACATTCCAGGAATACCGTCAGGTCTTTGAAAAAGATCATGCCTTGTCACGTCGGTTCCAAAAAATAGATGTGAATGAGCCTTCGATTACAGAAACAATTGATATCTTGCGTGGCCTGAAATCTAAATTTGAAGATTTCCACCATGTACAGTATGACGATCAGGCACTGGTTTCTGCGGTTGAGCTGTCAGCGAAATTTATTAATGACCGTTTCTTGCCAGATAAAGCGATTGACGTGATTGATGAAGCCGGTGCACAACGCCGTTTGAAAGCTGAGCAAGACGACAGCCTGATTACGGTTGAAAATATCGAAGACATTGTGTCCAAGATTGCTCGTATTCCACCGAAAACGGTTTCTAAAGATGACAAGTCTGTACTGGAGAACCTTGAGCGTGATCTGAAACGTGTAGTCTTCGGCCAGGATGAAGCAATTGAAGCTTTGGCTTCTGCGATCAAACTGTCACGTGCGGGTCTGAAATCGCCTGATAAGCCAGTGGGTAGCTTTGTATTCGCAGGTCCAACGGGTGTAGGTAAAACTGAAGTCACCAAGCAATTGGCGAAAATTTTGGGTGTAGAGCTGGTTCGTTTCGATATGTCGGAATACATGGAGCGTCACGCAGTTTCCCGCTTAATTGGTGCGCCTCCAGGTTATGTTGGTTTCGACCAAGGTGGTTTGTTAACTGATGCGATTCACAAAAATCCGCATTGTGTATTACTTCTAGATGAGATTGAAAAAGCGCATCCGGATGTATTCAACCTGTTATTACAAATCATGGATCATGGTTCATTAACGGATAATAATGGTCGCAAATCCGATTTCCGTAATGTGGTGCTGGTTCTAACGACTAATATTGGTGCGGAAAGTATTTCCCGCGTCAGCATTGGTTTCATGGAACAGGACAACAGTAATGATAATCAGGAAGCGATGAAGAAAGCCTTCTCGCCAGAATTCCGTAACCGTCTGGACGGTGTAATTCAGTTTAAGGCATTGCCGAATACCATTATTGAAAATGTCGTGGATAAATTCCTGACCGAACTTCAGGCACAACTGGATGAGAAGAAAGTGGTGCTGGAGGTGGATCAAAGCGCACGCGAATGGATGGCTGAAAATGGCTATGACCGTTTGATGGGTGCTCGACCAATGCAGCGTCTGATTCAGGAACATCTGAAAAAACCACTGGCTGAAATGATCCTGTTTGGTGAACTGGCTGAAAATGGTGGTAACGTTTCAGTTTCTGTGAAGAAAGAAAATGGTAAATCTGTCGGTCTGAAACTTGAAGTCTTCGAAGATCAGACTGCTGAACCAGCTTAATCATTGAATAGATCATCATCAGACCCGTGTTCGCACGGGTTTTGTTGTTTTATTTGCCCTTAATTTATGTACTCTTGGTTTAAAGAGTTTCTGATTTAGCGGAATATATGGATATCCAGATTAGCAAGCTTTTAACTACGTTTTTTCTATTTTTATTAACAGCATTGATGGAAATTTTGGGCTGTTATTTTCCTTACCTGATTTTAAATCAGGCGAAGAGCCAGTGGTTATGGGTTCCGACGGCATTAGCTTTAGCTGTTTTTGTCTGGCTTTTGACTTTGCATCCAGCCGCTTCTGGGCGTATTTATGCCGCCTATGGGGGAATTTATATTTTCTCAGCATTGATGTGGCTGAGATTCGTTGATCAGATCAGCCTTTCACGTTGGGATCTGCTTGGGGGAATCGTGGTCATTCTAGGTGCATTAATTATTATTTTACAGCCACAAGGTTTGATCCGTTGACCGTCTGTTTATATTTACCAAAATAGAATTTATCAAAAGGCAGCTAAAGCTGCCTTTATTGATTTTAGACAAGATTATTTTACATTACAGTCTTTCTGGGAGAGATCTACATTATAAGTATGTGTTTGGGAACTGAGACTAAGTTCGATTTTATAAGGATTGGCGATCTGATAGCGATGTTCAAAAAAGATCTGGCAGTTATTTAAAAGATTATTACGAATCCCCTTAAGGACTTCTTTACGGCCTAGGTCCTTCTCAAACTGACTAAAGTCGGGTGTCGTGATCATGCCTTTAAGTGTGGTTTTATTGGCAGTAAGTTGTAACTGCTCTATGATCGTATTCTGATCGATCTGTAGCGGCAAAGTCTTGGAATCTTCCGCACTCAGCACGGCAAGCAGTTCGTTCAATTCAGCTTTTTTCTCAATTTTAAACTTGCTGTCCAGAATGCCTTTTCCTTGGAGATATTGGTCGAATTCAGAAGCATACACCGGTAAAGCAGCACTACTAAAACCTGCCAGGAGTGCCAAAGCCCAATATTTTTTTTGCATTGTATCGCATCACTTTTTATGTCGTTTCAATTCTGATTATAAGAGCTGAAACAAAAAAAGCACCAGAGATTGGTGCTTAATTTGTGAAGATTTTTGAAGAAATCAGTCTTTTTTCAGGTTTTCATTCAACAGAAATTCAACCAGTGCTTTTTGTGCATGAAGGCGGTTTTCTGCTTCATCCCAAACCACAGCATTTTTGTGGTCCAGCATATTTTCAGAAATTTCTTCACCACGATGCGCAGGTAAGCAATGCATGAACAAGCAGTCTGGGTGTGCAAGATCCATTAGGCGTTCATTCACCTGATAGTCCGCAAAAACTTTTTCACGGATTTTCTGTTCTTCTTCCTGGCCCATACTTGCCCAAACGTCAGTGACGATCAGGTCAGCATTGACTGCTGCATCTTCAGCAGTATCGACCAGTTCTACACAGTGTGCGAATTCAGACAGGAACTGTTCTTGAGGCTCATAGCCTTTCGGTGCTGCAACTTTTAGCTTGAAGCCCCACATGTGCGCTGCTTCGATATAAGAGTTACACATATTATTGCCATCGCCGATCCAGGCAACAGTTTTACATTCGATCGAACCGCGATGTTCCAGATAAGTCTGCATGTCAGCAAGTAACTGGCAAGGGTGATGATCATCAGTCAAAGCGTTGATCACTGGAACTTTTGAATAAGAAGCAAAACGTTCTACGATATCGTGACCGAAAGTGCGGATCATCACAATATCCAGCATGCTGGAAATCACACGTGCAGAATCTTCAATTGGCTCACCGCGACCCAGTTGGGTATCGCGTGAAGACAGGAAAATTGCGCTACCACCAAATTGGCTCATGCCAGCTTCAAACGAAACACGCGTACGGGTACTCGATTTTTCAAAAATCATGCCCATCACTTTACCAACAAATGGTTGGAACACTTCATTGTTATGCTGTTTGCGCTTAAGCTCAATTGCGCGTTGCAAAATCTGGTTAAGTTCTAAAGTTGATAAATCGCGTAAGGTGAGAAAGTGACGGAGAGCCATTCGTTACTCCACAATAATTGCCGAAAAACTCGATCAACAATCAGTTGTTGGTTAGTTTAAGAAAAAATACGGAATCGGCTAATATACTATAAGCAATGAAAAATGCAAAAAAACTAGGGTGTGTTGACACTTTTAGCTTAAAAAAATAGCGAAGTAGTAAAATCAAATCGCCAAACCCAATTTTACTATTCGCTATGCCTCGTACCATGCTGACAGATCAACACTGGCAAAAGTTGAAAGT
>NZ_JBHDVN010000030.1:0-34181 GCF_046635365.1 Acinetobacter sp. NIOH-H-8 | reverse complement strand
AAATCAGTATGGATGGTAAAGGTCGATGGGTAGATAATGTGATGGTTGAACGATTATGGCGGAGCGTTAAATATGAAGAGGTGTATCTCAAAGCTTATAGCAGTGTCACAGATGCGAAAAAGCAATTGAGTGCATATTTTGAGTTTTATAATCTGAAACGACCTCATTCGAGTCTGGACAAAATGACACCAAATGAGTTTTACTATGGTCAGCTACCCCAACAAAACAAGGTGGCTTAACTAGAGCGGAATATCACTTATAAATAAGCTTTTAGTTGTTCAAACATGTGGAACCACCTCTTCTTATGATCGAAAAAATGAATTTTATTAATAAAAATGATCGTTTTTACATTATTCAATGCATGCCTTAATATTACTGCATCCCAGCAACATCCCCAGCAGATGCAATCCATCTGATGTTGCTGACCAGATTTATACCCTTACCCTCTAGGATGTATCTCCCCCAAGACATCCTATTTCAGCCCAATTCTCCTTGAATTGGGCTTTTTTTTGCTTATTGCTGCTGTTGTTCCTGCTGCCAGCGACGTTGTTGCAGACGTTCGCCTTCTACTTCACGCTTATTACGTGCCGATTCGTACAGCTTGGTGCCTTTCAGCTCAGGCGGCAGGTAATCTTGCAGGACAAAATGTTCCGGATAGTTGTGCGGATACAGATAATTTACCCCATAGCCCTGCTCTTTCATCATTTTGGTCGGTGCATTACGTAGATGTAAAGGCACTGGCAAATTGGCCGTTTTTTCAGCCAGATCCATCGCCTTGTTAATCGCCAGATAGGTACTATTACTTTTGGCACTAGTCGCCAGGTAAACCGCACATTGTCCCAGAATAATCCGGCATTCCGGCATGCCAATCGCTTGAACTGAGCGGAAGCATTCGCCCGCCAGCAACAAGGCATTCGGATTGGAATTGCCAATATCTTCTGATGCTGCAATCAGCATACGGCGGGCAATAAAGACCGGATCTTCACCACCTTTGAGCATACGCGCCATCCAGTACAGGGCAGCATCCGGATCACTGCCACGAATCGACTTGATGAAGGCCGAAACCAGATCATAGTGCTGTTCGCCAGATTTGTCATAACGGGCAATATTCTGCTGTGCGACTTTGACCACAATCGCATTGGTAATGATATTTTCCTGGTCAGCCTCAAAGGTACTGGCAATCAGATCCAGCAAATTGAGGGCCTTACGCGCATCCCCAGCGGCAAACTGCAATAAGGCGTCAAATTCTTCAATCTGGATATAGCGTTCCTGCAGAAATTTGTCAGTCTGAATCGCCTGAGTCAGTAAAGTCTGAATCGCTTCATCACTCAGCGCATTTAAGGTATAGACCTGACAACGTGACAGCAAGGCACTATTAACTTCAAAAGATGGATTTTCCGTCGTCGCACCAATCAAGGTAATTTTGCCTTTTTCGACGGCATTCAGCAGTGCATCCTGCTGGGATTTATTAAAACGGTGAATCTCGTCAATAAACACCACGGGCGTCAGCAGATCACCACTTTCTGCAATGACTTCACGCAACTCCTTCACACCAGTATTAAGTGCAGACAGGCTGATAAATGGCCGGTCCACCGCTTGAGCAAGTAGCAAGGCAATTGTGGTTTTACCTACTCCAGGTGGCCCCCAGAAGATAATCGATGGTAAATGCCCTTGGTCAATCATTTGACGTAGAGGTGCATTCTCTCCAAGCAAGTGATCCTGCCCGATAATTTCTGTAAGGTCGCGAGGCCGCAAGCGTTCTGGAAGCGGGATATGACTGTCTGACATCTTATTATTGGCTCAAATTAAATTCTGCTTTCATTCTAACACCGGTAGTTTTGATTCCAATATTTCAAACATTTATGAGAAAAATTTAATTTATGTAAGAAAGCTCTATTTTTTTTACAATGAATGGATTAATCTTATGAAAAGTAGATAAATAGAACATGATTAATTACAGGTGAATAACCTTGTAAATTTCACATTGTCTCATATTAATTAGAATGGACTTGAGCAACTGATTGGATGCTCTTTGGGTGGTATCGGTGGGGATGCATGAAGCATAATAAATCTAGACGAACAACTGCAGAATGCGCTGAGTCGCTTATTTCAACCTCGATACAATCTTCTAATGAGCAACAGGCAAAATTCAGATTATTACAGGACCTAATCAATGATGTGCCACATCCACTCTGGGTGCTGGGCAAAGATAATATTGAATATTTTAATCAGGCACTTTCGGATTATTTAGGCACCAATTTAAGTAAATATGGTCCTAAAGAATGGCAAAGCCTGATTCATCCAGATGATCAACCAGCGTTTTCTAAGCAATGGCATGCTGCCCTGAATCAGCAACAAGGCTTTAATACCCAGTGCCGGATTAAATCGGCTGATTCCAGCTACCGTATGTGTGCCTTGGCTATTAAGTTTCAGCATACCGCGGAACATCTGCTGCAATGGTCGGTATCACTGACGGACATCCATGAATATTTTGAGATTCAGCAACAACTGTCTCAGGTCATTTCTACCCAGAAAAACATGCTGGATGCCAGTGTCGACTGTATTAAAGTGATGTCTCCACAAGGCGAGATCCGTCATATCAATCAGTCAGCCTGTCATAAGTTAGGGATTGATCCTGAACAGCAGCCTGCCCCGCATTCATGGTTAAGCCTGTTACCAGCCGAGGTTAAAAAAACCGGACAACGCGCTTTAAAACAGGCTGCTCAAGGCTTAAATAGCCGTTTTGTAGAAAAAGCTCAGACGGAGAATGAGAACCCAGAATATTGGGATCATTTACTGACTCCGGTATTGGACGAAAATAATATTCCCCAAAATATCTTGTGTGTTTCACGCAATATCAGCCAGCAAAAAATAGCCGAAAGCCGTTTAAAAGCCGTAATTCAGCGTGATGAGCTGACCGGACTGTATAACCGCAATGCCTTTTATAAGACCTTTAAACAGGTGCTGCTAAAAGCCAAGCAACAGCAAATGATGGTTGGCCTGCTCCTGATCGATCTGGACTATTTCCGGCATATCAATGACACCCTGAGTCATATTGCCGGAGATCATTTGTTGCATGTCTTGGGCAAGCGTTTTCAGGCCTGTTTTGGCTCCAACAATATAGTCGTTGCCCGTCTCGGTGGAGATGAGTTTGCCATTCTGGTCAAAAACTTGGAAAACGAAGCCCAGCTGATTAATACCGCACAACTGGCCTATGCTCAACTAGAACAACCAGTGAGTTATGTCGGCCATCGTATGAGTATCGGCATGAGTATTGGTTGTACCGTTTATCCGCGTGATGCCCAGAATAGTTCCAACCTGCTGAAATGTGCCGATATTGCCCTGAATGATCTGAAAAATAGTGGTCGTGGCGGGATTCGCATGTTTAATCAGGAGATGTTCAGATCACTGGAAAACATGACCAAACAACTGACGCTGGCACGCAAGATTATTCATGCGGATCAGATTATTCCTTATTATCAGCCTAAGGTTCGCCTCTCCGATGGTGAGGTGATTGGTTTCGAAGCCTTGCTGCGCTGGCAGGATCAGCAGCATCAGATCCAGTTACCCTCTCATATTTTTTCAGCTTTCCAGGACTATGATCTGGCTTCGCGCATCAGTGAAACCATGCAGCTGAAAGTCTTTGAGGATATGAGCCGCTGGCAGGCCGAAGGTCTGGATATACTGCCGATTTCAATCAATGCAGCTCCAGTTGAATTCCTGCGTGATGATTATGCTGAGAAATTTCTGGCTCGTCTGTCCCGATTCGATATTCCTGCGCACAAGGTTGAGCTGGAAATTACCGAGCAGAGCTTGTCTGAAGGCGGAGCCAATTATGTGATCCGGGCACTGAACCTGCTGAAAAAACATGGAATTCATATTTCTCTGGATGACTTCGGTACCGGTCATTCTTCCCTGACCCGTTTGCAGGAATATCCGGTCGACTGCATCAAGATTGACCGTAATTTTGTAGAACGTATGAACAATGATCCGTCTGCGCTGGCCATTGTCAAAGCCATTACCCAGATTGGTTCCAGTATTTCTCTGGATGTACTGGTCGAGGGTATTGAGAATACCGAACAACTGGACACGCTGATCAATTGTGATTGCCAGATCGGACAAGGTTTTTATTTTTATCGTCCTATGTCTGGATCTTCAGCACAGCAACTGCTACAACAGGCCGCTTAATTTTTTTATTTAATCATTTGACGGGACTGGATTGGATTGCGCTAACAGCTAGCGCACCCAGCGCACGATATATTCATCAATTTCATCTTCATCAATATCGACTTCACTTAGGCAGCGACCAGCAGCGGATTTTTTGGCCTGAATCACGCTTTGTCGTGAACCCGTCTTCAGATAATGCCAGGATGGCAGGCTTTTCCCTTCAGCAACTCGGCGATAAGCACAGCTTGAGGGTAACCAGTGAATAGTGTCCAGTTTCTCAGGTGTCAGCTGGATACAATCCGGCACATATTGCAGCCGGTTCGGATAATCCGAACAGCGGGCAGTTTTGCAGTCCAGTAATTTGCAAGCCACTTTGGTATAGGCGACTTCGTGGGTGTCTTCATCTTCCAGCTTGATCAGGCAGCAAAGCCCACAACCGTCACAAAGCGCTTCCCATTCTTCTGGCGTCAGCTCAGTGAGACTATATTTTTTCCAGAAGTATGGACGTAAGGCATCAGACATAATCAAAACGGCTATGGTAAAAATCAGCTTATTATACCAAGTCTCAACAAAGGAAATGTAGGGACATGAATCTTATTAATATCACGTAAACTATTGTTAAATCAGAGACAGTACATCAACAAAACACTAACAGTGCCCAAAATCGAATATTCCTATACTGGATTTGAGAATAAAAACACATGGAGAATTGATATGTTTCGCTGGGCTATTATTTTTGCTGTGATTGCCTTGATTGCCAGTCTACTTGGTTTCGGTGGAGTAGCAGGCTTATCTAAGGATTTCGCAATTATCTTATTGGTGATTGCCGTTATTCTTGCCATTGTTGGTTTCCTTTCTCGCGGCAAGGTCTAGCGACTGAGTTCTGCTTAAGGAAAAGTTTCCTACAGAAAAAACAAGAGCCATTTGGCTCTTGTTTTTTTATGCGCCCAAAATGGATTACGGTTTGATATGGCGTGGTCTGAAACCAGCAGCGACCAATGCGGCCAAATACGCCACTACCCCGACCACACATAAAATCAGCACTTCCAGTACACGCATCCACTGTGATACATCACCATTGTACCAGCTCAGTGCATAGGCCAAAGCTGCAATCATCACCACATTGGCAAACATGAATTGCACAAAGATTTTTTTCCAGTGTGCGCCAAAACGGAAAATATTGCGTTGATGCAGATAAAAATACAGCAGACCCGCATTGACCATGGCTGAACCGGTCGAAGCCAGTGCCAGCGCCATATGTTCTGCTTCCCAATGAATCAGCTTAAAGAAACCAATAAAGATCACGTTCAGAATTGCATTGGCTGCTACTGCCATTAAACCGACGCGTACCGGTGTACGGGTATCCTGCTGGGCATAAAAGCCGGGAGCAAAGACTTTAATCAGCATAAAGGCAATCACACCGCCACTCATACATTGCAATGCCAGCGCTGTCATCTGGGTATCTTCAAAACTGAACTGTCCACGTTCAAACAATGCCTGAATAATCGGTGTTGACAGCATGAACAAGGCAATACTGGCTGGTAGACCCACCAGCACAATGACTTTCGCTGCCCAATCCATCATGTCGCGGAATTTTTCCGGATTCTTTTCCGTATGCTGTGTGGATAAAGACGGCAGAATCACGGTACCGATTGCCACACCAATCAGACCCAATGGCAACTCAGTCATGCGTTCAGCACTATATAGCCAGGACACTGAACCGTCCTGCATGAAAGAAGCCCAAACCGTATTCAGTAACAGGTTGATCTGGGTGACCGATACACCAAACAAAGCGGGTAGCATCAGTTTCATGATGCGATCCACCCCTTCATGCTTGAAGTCTACTTTCGGTGGAATCAACAGGTTTTTACGCCATAATTCTGGAATCTGGATTGCCAGCTGCAAAATCCCGGCAATGACGACTGCCCAGCCTAGCGCCATAATCGGCTCTGCCATAAAAGGGGTGAGCCAGAGCGCACCGGCAATCATGGCAATATTCAATAAGACCGGAGCAAAGGCTGGCGTACTGAAAGAGCCATAACTGTTCAGAATACTGCTGGCAAAAGCCGTTAGTGACATAAATAGCAGGTATGGAATGGTCAGGCGGAACATGTCTGTAGCCAGCGCAAACTTTGCTTCATCGCCATGGAACCCTGGCGCATAGATATACATGATCACCGGTGCGGCAATGATGGCAATCATGGTCAGGGTGGTCATGAAAGTAGCCAGACAGCCAAAGACCCGGCTGATCAGGATCTGCACTTCTGCATGGGTACGATTGGTTTTATATTCTGTCAGTACCGGAATAAAGGCTTGGGAGAATGCCCCTTCTGCAAACAGCCGTCTGAAAAAGTTTGGAATACGAAATGCCACCACGAAGGTATCGAAATCTTTACCGGCACCGAATACATTCAGTAAAACCACATCCCGGACCAATCCCAGAACCCGCGACAACATGGTCATCGCACTGACAATTACGGTCGAACGCCAAAGCGCCATCCTATTCACCTAATAATTAATTTGGGCCTATTGTAATGAAACTTGCAAAAGAAGTTCATTGCTTAATCACATGACTTCCTGAAGGGTCATGGGTTCTTATAATGTTGTAACTGGGTACGAAAAGCACACCAGTCAAAATATGGTCCCGGATCGGTTTTACGTCCCGGTGCAATATCTGAATGTCCGGCAATATGCTGCTGCATTTTTGGATAATAGTCTTGTAAACAGGCGGTGACTTTGACCAAGGCATCATATTGTGCCTGTTCAAATGGCAGGTCATCACTGCCTTCCAGTTCAATCCCGATGGAATAATCATTACATTCTTTTTTGGCCAGATAGCTGGAACGACCGGCATGCCAGGCCCGGTCATTAAAATTCACAAACTGCAGCACTTCACCAGAACGCAAAATCAGCAGATGTGCAGACACCTGCATGCCTTCAATAGTCTGAAAATACGGATGCACTGACCAGTCCAGCTGATTCTGAAAAAACTGTTCAATATAGCCACCACCAAACTGTGACGGCGGCAGACTAATGTTATGGATCACCAGTAACTGGATGTCGGTATGTTCAGGCCGCTGATTAAAATTTGGAGAAGGGATCTGGCGCGCCCCGAGCAATTGCCCGTCCCGGATTTGAAACTCAGCTGCCTGTTGCATAAAACTGTCCTGTACAAAAATAAAATCTGCAATATCAGGATTGCAGCCGGCTTAATGCTAAAACTTTCATAGGCAAATCTCAATTCATCCCGGCAGGCTGTATGAAAAATCGCTCATTTTAATGTAACGGTGTTAAGATAACGCACAATTTTTCACGGCTAAAAAAGATACGGAAATACTCATGAGCATATCTCAGGCTTTGCTAGAACAGTCGATTCAGATCAATATTCAACAAGCACTCTCCGAAGATATTGGCGATGGTGACATTACTGCCCTGCTGACTCCTGAAGATGAACAGGCGACTGCCACGATTATTAGCCGTGAAGCAATGGTTCTTGCGGGTCAGCCTTGGGTCAATGCCCTGATTCAGGCCTATGATCCGAGTGTAGAAGTGATCTGGCTAAAAAATGACGGCGATCATGTCGCTGCCAATGAAGCTTTTCTAAAACTGGCCGGTTCTGCACGTAGCCTACTGACTGTAGAACGCCCTGCCCTGAACTTTGTACAGACGCTGTCTGCAGTTGCGACCAAAACAGCAACCTATGTCAAAGAGTTGGACGGTCTGCATACCAAGCTCTTAGATACCCGTAAAACGCTGCCAGGCTTACGTATTGCCCAAAAATATGCTGTTGCTGTCGGTGGTGGTCAGAATCACCGTCTGGGCCTATTCGATGCCTTTTTGATTAAAGAAAATCATATTATGGCAGCCGGCGGCATTCGCCAGGCGATTGCCATGGCCCACCAGATTGCACCGGGTAAACCAGTTGAAGTGGAAGTTGAAACCTGGGATGAACTGAATCAGGCCCTAGAAGCCGAGGCTGATATCGTGATGCTGGATAATTTCAGTCAGCAGCAAATGATTGATGCCGTTAAACATGTGGCTGGTCGCTGTAAACTGGAAGCTTCAGGCAATATCACCATTGATAACTTACGTGAAGTGGCGAGTACAGGCGTAGATTATATTTCGATGGGCGTACTGACCAAAGATGTCAAAGCCATTGACCTGTCGATGCGTTTTAATGGTTAAAGTCTTATTATTAAAAAAGGGTGCCACAGCACCCTTTTTCTTATTCTCAAGGATATAAATCATAGAGGTTGAATGGCCTCTACTCTGTTAATTGGTATCACTTCCTCGTTCCATATTTGCACCATCGCGGTTTTCATCACGAGAATTCGAATCGCAGGCAGTTAAACCCAGTACAGCAAATACTGAAAATGCCATCAACCATATTTTCATGTTATACCCCTCTGAATGAGATTTGGTTAAAAGATCATCGCTTAAAACAAGGGTTACACAGTAGACAGATCCTGTTCATTTTTTGTCAGGCAATGTGTAGGTACAATAAAAAACGCATCCGAAGATGCGTTTTTTACAACTTGAAAAGCTTACCAGCCCAAAGCTTCTTGCTGTTTCTTGATCAGTTCCTGAATCCCTTTTTCAGCCATGGCCAGCATGTCATTGCATTGCTCACGGGTAAATGGCTTATCTTCAGCAGTACCTTGGATTTCAATAAATTCACCTGCCTGAGTCATCACGACATTCAAGTCAGTCTGACAGTTTGAATCTTCTTCATAGCAAAGATCCAGCAAGACTTCATCTTTAAAAATACCTACAGAAATGGCTGCTACCAGACCTTTAAGTGGGTCCTGTTTAATTTTCTTTTTCTCAAGCAATACGTTCATGGCATCAATCAATGCTACGGCTGCACCCGTAATTGATGCAGTACGGGTACCACCATCTGCCTGGATCACGTCACAGTCAATGGTAATGGTATTTTCACCAAGTTTTTTCAGGTCGACCATTGAACGTAGGCTACGACCGATCAGACGCTGGATTTCCTGAGTACGACCACTTTGTTTGCCGCGAGCAGCTTCACGATCACTACGGGTATGTGTTGAACGTGGCAGCATGCCGTATTCTGCTGTTACCCAGCCTTGACCCTGACCTTTCAGGAAACGTGGTACAGAGCTGTCCACACTGGCAGTACACAGCACTTTGGTATGACCAAATTCAACCAATACGGAACCTTCCGCATAACGTGTATAGTTACGGGTAATTTTCACTTCACGTAATTGATCTAATGCTCGTTGGTCGATACGCATAATAGGTCCTGCTGTTGACTAAAAATAATTGCGGCTCAGTATAACAGAAGCCTCCGCCAAGATTGGAACAGAGGACAGATCATTTACAAAATCACTGGACACGCTTTGCTTGTATAGATTTTTCAGTCCATCTGCGCTACTGCGATGGACAGATGTTTTTTTGCTAAACTGCAAATCTGCCGAAGGAAAATCCCTATGTCTTTACGTGAAGAACGCAAGCACCAAAGCCGCCAGGCCCTCCTCGATGCTACCTTGGCATTGAGCAGCCGTGGCTATGCATTTAGCAGCATCAGCCTGCGCGAAATCACTCATGAAGTCGGGCTGGTGCCTGCTGCGTTTTATCGACACTTTCAGAATATGGATCAGTTGGGGCTGGAACTTCTGGATCAGGTGTCAATTCATCTCAAAGGTGTGCTGAGTCAGTTGGGACCTGCAGATTTTTCTCTGGATGAGCTTTCAGCCAAAATCGAACTGTTTTTTCAAGCAGTCGATGCCCATCCCGAAGCCTGGACATTTGTCAGTGCCGAACGTTGGGGCGGTTCCAACATTCTCAGACAAGGGATTGAGCGGGAAATTCATTATCTGACCCAAGATTTAAGGCATACCCTGGAACAGATTCCAGCCGTCCAGCAATCTCCTTCTCCAGCCGAATTAACCGCACTGGCACAGATCTTAGTTCCTCTCGCATTAAACTGGGCTATGGGCTGGATTCAGCTTCAGGCACAGCCTGATCCTGCACTGCGGCAAACTCGGATAAATGACTTCAAAGCGCAAAGCCTAAAGCAGTTAGAACTGTTATTTCGTGGAATTTTATCTCAAGCCTGAGATCTCATCTGAGTGAAATCTATTTCGCAGTTCAATTTTATCCTGACATAAAAAACCCGCATATAACAGCGGGTTTTTAGATTCATGCAGATCTGGTGTTATTTAGCTTTACGCTCTTTTTCAACCAGATAATTTACCACTTGAACCACTTTGGCATCATCGCCCTGAACCACATACTTACCATTTACGGTTACCGCTGGTACGCCGCTTAACTGATAAGTCGCAGCCAGATTTTTGGCCTGTGCGATTTTTGAAGAAATCGGGAATGATTTATAAGTGGTATTAAATTTCGCTTCAGAAATACCATAACGGGTATAGAACTTAGCCAATTGAGCCTGTTCCAGAATTGGCTGTTTCTTCGCATGAATATCATGGAATAGCTGCAAATGTGCTTTTTGACGAACACCTAGAGCTTCAGACACATAATACGCACGAGCTGCCTGTTCCCATAGTGGATTCATCGCGGCTGGGGTACGCACGAAACGTACATCTTTAGGCAATTTTTTTAACCAGCTTTGCATGTGTGGTTCAAGAGAATAGCAGTGACCACAGCCATACCAGAAGAATTCACGGACTTCAATTTTCCCCGGCTTTTCAACTTTTACTGGATTCGCCAGGACTTGATAGTCTTGACCTGCTACAAAGTTGGCGGCCATTGCACTGCCAGAAAATGCCAAAACAGATGCGGCTACAGTGCCTAAAATAAATTTTTTCATTGGGATTATCGTCCTCTAAATCATTATGTCTAATTTATGGCTTCACTATAAAGTAATTATGCCGGTTTCGTTTTTATTCTGTGAACTTTTTTACAGCTTTTATCGCTTTTTTTTCCAGAATCGCTACACTAAACAAGTGTACTGACTTACAAGAAGTTAAATCTGTTTATACCGCCTCTGGGCGAACTTAAATTTTAAATAATCACGACTGATTGAGGTAACACCGATGTCGCAATTGAATGTTGATCCACAAGAAATTGCCAAGTTTGAAGCATTTGCAGCTATATGGTGGGATCAGCATTCCGAGTTCCGCCCATTGCATATGATCAATCCCCTGCGTCTCAACTGGATTGATGAACATGCTGGTGGCTTGAGCGGCAAGAAAGTGCTGGATGTGGGCTGTGGCGGGGGCATCCTGTCAGAAAGCATGGCGCGCCGTGGTGCTCAGGTGCTGGGCATTGATATGGGCGAAGCGCCACTGAATGTGGCCCGCATCCATGCCGAGCAGGAAGATGTTAGCAATATTGAATACCGTCAGATTCCGGTAGAACAGCTGGCAGAAGAGCAAGCCGGTCAATACGATGTGGTTACCTGTATGGAAATGCTGGAACATGTACCTGATCCAGCCTCTATTATTCAGGCCTGTTATAAACTGGCCAAACCTGGTGGCCATGTCTTCTTCTCGACCATTAACCGTAATCCAAAATCTTATCTGTTCGCGATCATTGGCGCAGAATATATCCTGCGTATGCTGGCCAAAGGTACACATGATTACAGCAAATTCATCAAGCCGTCTGAACTGGCGCACGACATCCGTAATGCCGGTTTAAAACTGAAAGATATGACTGGCCTGCATTATAACCCGCTGACCAAGCGTTACTGGCTGGCACCGAATGTCGATGTAAACTATATGGTGTACACCGTTAAAGAAAACACGCAAGAGGCCGCCCAATGAAGGCGGTTCTATTCGACCTGGATGGTACTTTAATTGATACCGCGGCTGACTTTATCCGGATTATCCAGCATATGTGCCGTGAAGCCGGCCGTGACGTGGTAGAAGCTGATCTGATCCGTACCCAGGTTTCAGAAGGTGCCCGCGCTATGGTCAAATTGGTCTATCCGGAATTGCAACTGGAAGATCCAGTGTTTTTGAATCATCGCCAGCGTTTTCTGGATATGTATGGTGCAGATATTGCTGTGGATACAGACCTGTTCAGCGGAATGTATCCTTTACTTGAAGAGTTAGAGGAAAATGATATCCCTTGGGGAATCGTAACCAATAAACCGCGCTGGTTGAGCGAAGCCTTACTCAAAGCTTTAAACCTGACCGAGCGCTGTGCCGTACTGGTCTGTCCGGAAGATGTGACCCGAACCAAGCCAGATCCGGAGCCAATGTATCTGGCTGCCGAGCAGTTACAGCTGGCTGCAGAAGACTGCATCTATGTCGGGGACCATCCACGTGATATTGATGCAGGCCGCAATGCCAAGATGTATACCATACTGGCAGCATACGGTTATTTACCACTGCAATACAAAGATGACTTAACAGCCTGGCAAGCCGACTATATAGTGAATACAGTGAATGAGTTACATCAGCATATTCAGAAACTGGTCTTGAGCGAGCCAAGTGTCCTGTCTTGATTCCTGAAACTACTGAAGACACTTAACAATAATAATGAGGAGGTAGTAATGAAGTATTCAGAATATCAACCTCGCCCCGATCTGTTAAAAGATCGTATCATCCTGATCACGGGTGCGGGCGATGGCATTGGTCGTGCAGCAGCAATCAGCTATGCCCTGCATGGGGCGACTGTAGTTCTGCATGGGCGTACCTTAAACAAGCTTGAAGTCATTTATGACGAGATTGAAAGCTTGGGGGCGCCGCAACCTGCCATTCTCCCATTGCAGTTATCTAGCGCCTCTGAACGTGATTATGAATTATTGCTCGACACGCTCGATCGTCAGTTTGGCCGTCTGGACGGGATTTTGCATAATGCCGGTATTTTAGGCGAGCGAGTGCCACTGGCAGATTATCCGGTTAATGTCTGGGATGATGTCATGGCGGTTAACCTTCGTGCGCCTTTTGTGATTACCCAAGCCCTTTTATCCCTGCTGGAAAAATCCAAACATGCTTCTGTGGTCTTTGCCAGTTCCGGCGTAGGTCGTGAAGCCCGGGAATGCTGGGGCGCTTATTCAGTTTCAAAAATTGCCATTGAAGCAGTGAGCCAGTTATTTGCCAAAGAACGGGTCAATTCGAATATCCGTTTTAACTGTATCAATCCAGGCGCTACACGTACGGCAATGCGTGCCAAGGCTTATTCGAATGAAGATCCGAAAACCTTACCGACACCGGATTCCATCATGCCAGCCTATCTGTACCTGATGGGTGAAGATAGCTTGCATATGAACGGTCAAAGTATTGATGCGCAGGACTAATCTTTAATTGACACCTATTTAAAAGCCAATGTCCGCATTGGCTTTTTGTTTTTTTTTAAACTCTATAAAGATAAGACCCATTTGAAAGCTGGCTTATTCTTCTGCCCAATTCATTCAGATTTCAGACTGAATCAGCCAGACCTTTCTTATTTCTACAATACTGTCTTTATTCAGTTCGCTGCAAATTCCCCTATACTAGCGCCAACAGATTTTTATTTGAGTGCAACATGACTGACTTAAACAACATCACCGTGACGACTTTGGAAGATGGCATGGTCTCTCTGCTGGTCGATCAGCAGCCGATCTCTGAAAAATACGGCATGAAGTTTGATGCCAGCATTGTCGATGACATTCAGGCACTCGAAAATGGTCAAAAACTGAAACTATTTGATCAGTTTGTCTTTTCTCATACCGATCTAAATTTTGAACATTCCTATCATTATGTGACGGGTATCGAAAAACTAGATGATCGTTATCAGGTGGCGAAACACTTTGTCTATCGCATCAAGATCGAAGGTCAGCCTGAAATTGAACATGTGATCAGCAATCAGGGCAAAGCAATGACAGCAGAAGATGTGCGTACTTTTATTCAGGCACATGTACAGAAATCCCTAAGTGACTATACTGATCTGAACTATGCCTATTAAGATCGTTCATTAGATCCCGAAAGAGCACATTTACGGATGATGCTCTTTTTTTATCCTTAAATTCTTTGAAAAACAGACATAAATCGTTTTAATGAATCAATAATATAAAATTATTCGGTTTTCCAAATTAATATAAAATTTTTATAATGCTTTTCAAGTTAAATCAAAGCGAAGGAAAATTTAATGGCCGACCAAAAACGTAAAACTGAAACTATTCGTCGTATTGAAAACTTGCAGTTATCAACTGCCCTCATTTTGGCTTTAGAAGATGCAGTCGAGGCAGAGTCTGTGGCTGAAGCCATTCAGTCCTTACAGGGTTTAACGGAACAGTGGAATTGAAAAATTGCAATGACCGAATCAAGATCTGGCGCTTAAAAAGAATATTTTTCCACTAATTTGAGACGGTTTTGATACACAATTCAGGACATTGCGCTTGCATCTTGAGGCCGGTTTTGCTGAAATGCCAATGGGGCTGGGCATAACTGGTCAACTGACTGAAGTGCATCCTAAGCTTATGTAAAATCATGGCATACTCATAATTTCTCTGTAATTGATATAAAACTTCAGCCAGTTCTTCACAGTTTCTCTGCAATTTTTCCGTACATTAGTTACTGTAGAAAATGAACAATTGAATGAGGGTTCAACATGAAAAAGGTTCTGGTAGCATTGGCGATGTCCTGCAGTACATTCATGCTGGCAAATGTTGCAAACGCTGCCCCTCATTTCAATGATGAACAGCGTATGGAACGGGGTCCGAGTCATCATCAGGCCAAGAAATCGCGTGAGTTCCATGACGATCACCAAGACGAATATGATAAACGCCGTATGCGTGAAGAACGTGGTGTTAAGCGTCTGCAACAGTTACGCTGGCAGCCTGGTTATGTCATGCCGCAGCATTATCGCAGTAATGGTTACAAGGTCGAATATAAGGATCATAAACTGCCTAAACCAGACCGTAGGCAGCAATGGTACAAAGTCAACAATGACTACATTCTGGTGAACTCTGAAAATAACAGTATTGTCCGGATTATCGGAGACTGATTCAGAATCTGATGCAAAGCCCAACCTTGTTTGGGCTTTTTGATTTTTAGGATGAGCCTTTTTAGGCTTTTTCTTATGTTAGAGCTTTCCTTTTAAGCTTGGCTAATCTCCTAAATTCCTTCATGAATTTAACAATTCCACTAAACTGACCTCACGCTTTCTATCCACTTATTCGCTAATTTAATCTCATCGAAAACATGTACAGATTTTTAGGTGAGAGCCATGAAAAAAGTTTTAACTACAATTGCCTTATCTCTTAGTGCGCTGGTTGCTACTTCTGCAATGGCAGCACCGCAGCATCATGATCCACGTTATGCACCGCATAAACCGGCACCGCACTGGGATCATAAAGATGCGAAAAAATGGGATGACCGTCGTTATAACAACCGTGAGGTTAACCCAAGCCGTGACTGGCGCGTAGGTCAAAAACTGCCAAACCAGTATGACAACCGTCGCTTTGAAGTCAGTGGCTATGAAGCACGCCGTTTGCCGAAAGCCGGTAAAAACCAGCAATGGTACAAAATCAATGGTGACTATGTACTAGTCAACGATCGTAACGACAAGATTGTTCGAATCATCAACTAATCATTCTCTTTTCTGCCCTTCTAGCAGACACCTGAAGCTCGCTTCAGGTGTTTTTTTATATCTGCACTTCCACTTCAGTATTTTTTCATTAGAATCAAAGCTAGATCTTTAAATGTTGAAATAGGCACAGCTATGACTGCAGCAGAAACCTCACCGAGCAATACCTTGCAATATGTGCACTGGTTTCGCCATTCTGCGCCTTATATCAATGCTCATCGCAATAAAACCTTTGTGATCATGTTTGATGGTGAAGCGGTATTGCATGACAACTTTCAGCACATCATTCATGATATTGCCCTGCTCAATTCTTTAGGAATCCGGCTGATTCTGGTGCACGGCGCGCGTCCGCAGATTAACCAGAATCTGGCTGCGAGTGGCTTCGAGACCCCTTTCCATCAGCAGCGTCGGGTCACAACTCGTGAATCCTTAAGCTGTGTACTGAATGCAGTAGGATCGATCCGTTTACAGATTGAGGCGCTATTATCGATGGGGCTGGCCAACTCACCCATGTATGGTGCGCGCATCGATGCCGTTTCAGGAAATTTTGTAACAGCCAAACCTTATGGCATCCGTGACGGGGTTGATTTTCAGTTAACTGGTGAAGTTCGGGCGATTGATACTGATGCGATTCAACGTCATCTGGATAATCATAATATTGTGATTCTCGGTCCGACCGGCTATTCAACGACAGGCGAAGTTTTTAACCTTCTAGCTGAAGAAGTTGCAACCAAAACTGCGACCCGCCTCAAAGCAGATAAACTGATTATCTTGGGTCGACAGCATGGTCTGCTCGACAGTAAGGGCCAGTTAAAACGGGAAGTAACCCCACAGCAACTGGATGACTATATTCTTTCTGATGAACAGGATATTGAAATTCGGCTCCAGCTCAAGGCCGCTCAGGAAGCTTCCCAAAATGGCGTCAATCGTGTTCATCTGATTTCGTATACCTATGACGGCGCCTTGCTGGAAGAACTGTTCACCCGGGATGGTTCCGGCACCATGATCACCGATGCGCATTATGAAGAAGTGCGTATGGCCGATATTCAGGATGTCGGTGGCCTGATCCGTTTGCTCCGCCCCTTAGAAGAAGAAGGTATTCTGGTTTACCGTTCGCGGGAACGTCTGGAAAATGAAATCGACCAGTTCGCGGTAATTGAGCGTGACGGCATGATTCTGGCCTGTGCTGCCCTGTATCCGATTCCGACTACGGGCAATGAACTGCGTTCCGCAGAAATCGCCTGCGTTGCAGTAGATCCAAGTTACCGTCAATCCAACCGCGGTAGCCAGATCCTGCATTATCTGGAAGATAAGGCCAAAAGTCTGGGTATTCAGCAACTGTTTATTTTAACGACCCGTACTGCACACTGGTTTCTGGAACAGGGTTTTGAACCGGCATCAGTAGATGATTTGCCTGATGCCCGACAGGCTTTTTATAATTATCAGCGCAATTCAATTGTCTGTAAAAAGTCACTTTAAAGTGACTTTTTATTCGCTCTCATATCTCTATTTTAGATAACGATATTCATAAAACCTGTATTCAGCATAAAAATCCTATTGCTGATTTTCTAATAAGCATATCTGGCCACTTTATTTAGAATAAATAATTTTATATTTCATTGTCTTATATAAATAATTCTTTCTTCCTAAATTAATGTGTAAATCACTTTCCTGCATAAGTTTTGCACTTTTTTATTTATCTTTTTTCTTCATTAGAAATTCCTGAATAGTTATTTTTTTAGAAAAGTAAAAAGCTTTAGCGTATGCCTAAGTTCTTCATTTCACATTTCTAAATTTTCAGGAGTTCTGATTCATGCGCCAATCACACATTCAATTATTCACAAAAACTGCGGTCCTTAGTGCTGCGGTGGCTGGCGTGATGATGCTTTCTGGCTGTGGCAAAAAACAGGAAGCCGTGACCCTGAATATTGGTTTCCAGAAATATGGCGTACTGCCGATCTTAAAAGAACGTGGCACCTTAGAAACGTCATTAAAAGAACAAGGCGTGAATGTGAAATGGGTTGAATTCCCGGCTGGTCCTCAGTTGCTTGAAGGCTTGAATGTCGGCAGCGTATCTTTTGGTGAAGCCGGTGAAGCGCCACCGATCTTTGCTCAAGCAGCGAACTCAAATCTGGTCTATGTGGCCAATCAGCCTGAAGCACCGAAAGCTGAAGCGCTAATCGTACAAAAAGATTCGAATATCCAGTCAGTTCAGGATCTGAAAGGCAAACGTGTTGCCTTAAATAAAGGCTCAAATGTTCATTACTTACTACTCAAAGTCCTTGAAGCCAATAATCTGAAACTCAGCGATATCGAAGTAGTTTACCTGCCACCTTCTGATGCCCGTGCCGCTTTCGAACGCGGTGCTGTCGATGCCTGGGTGATCTGGGATCCGTTCTTCGCTGCAGCAGAACATCAGATTGGTGCCCGTGTCATCGCCACGGGTGAGAACATCGTCAGTAATCATCAGTTCTATCTGGCAGATCGCAAGTTTGCTGAAGCCAACCCACAGATTATTGAAGCTGTCGTGAATGAACTCAACCTGACCACTGAGTGGGTCTCTGCTCATCAGGATGAAGCCGCCAAACTTCTGGAAAAACCGACAGGCCTGGCCTTTGATGTCTTGAAAACGTCTATTTCACGCATGGGCTTTGGGGTAAAACCACTCACTCCCGAAGTGGCACAAAAACAACAACAGGTGGCTGATGCCTTCTATGGCCAGCAACTGATTCCAGCCAAACTGAATATTCAATCTGCAATTATCGCGAAGTAAACCAAAGAACAATTTAGGGGATTTAATCATGACTCAACATCAGCTACACAACAAAGCAATCACATGGTTCAAGACCTCCAGTCATGGAATGAACGCTGCATTAGTTGCTTGCGCGATGTTGGGTTCAAGTGCCGCTTGGGCAGTAGATCCTTCTGTTAAACAGCTTCGTGTGGGCTATCAAAAAGCTTCTGTGAACCTGGTCATTGCCCAGCAGCAAAAACTGTTGGAAAAGGAATTTCCAAATGCAAAAATCAGCTGGAATGAATTCCCAGGCGGACCGCAAATTTTAGAAGCATTGGCGGTAGGTTCTATTGATGTAGGTGCAACTGGAGATACGCCTCCTGTCTACGCTCAGGCAGGCAATAAACCATTGCACTATTTTGCTTATGAAACTGCAAAACCTTTATCTTCTGCCATTTTGGTCCAGCACAATTCCAAAATTACCAAGCTAAGCCAGCTCAAAGGTAAACGTGTTGGCGTGCACCGCGGTTCAAGCTCACATTATTTACTGGTACAGGCAGTACGCAAAGCGGGTCTGCAATGGACTGATATCCAACCGGTCTGGCTAAGCCCTGCTGATGCGCGTGCAGCTTTCCAGAAAGGTGCGATTGATGCCTGGGCGATTTGGGATCCGTACTATGCTGCGGCTCAAGTAGAAGATAAAGCCAGAGTTTTATCTTCAGGCAAGGGCTTAAGTCCAAATTATACCTTTTACCTGGCTTCAGAAAATTTAATCAAAAATCATCCACAAGCCTTAAAAGGCATTATCAAGCAGATCAATGTTGCGGATAAATGGGTACAAAGCCATAAGGCTGAAACTGCAAGCATCTTTGCACAAAGTACCGGTCTAAAACCGATTGTCAGCCAGACCTTTATCCAGCGTCGTCCGAATCCGTCTGGTCCGGCACCGCTTACCAAGAAAGTGATTGCCGATCAGCAGGAACTCGCAAACCGTTTTAGCGAACTCAAGATCATTCCGAAATCTATCAATATTCAGCAAGCCGTTTGGGCAGGCAAATAATCTAAGGATCAAAGACATGAAAATTTTCTGGTTTATCCCGACACATGGCGACAGCCGCTACTTAGGTACCAGCAAAGGTGCACGCCAGGTCGATCATGCCTACATGAAGCAGATTGCGGTTGCGGTCGATAATCTTGGTTATGAAGGCGTGTTAATCCCGACTGGCCGTTCATGTGAAGATCCGTGGTTAACCGCAGCCAGCCTGATTGATGCCACTAAAAAACTGAAATTCCTCGTCGCGCTGCGTCCAGGTGTTACTACGCCTGCCCTGACTGCACGTATGGCTGCAACCTTTGACCGTCTGTCTGGTGGCCGTGTATTGCTGAACCTGGTGACGGGTGGTGATGAGCAAGAACTAAAAGGTGACGGCGTTTATGAAGATCATGCAACACGCTACAAGACTGCAGCTGAATATACGACAATCTGGCGTGAAATTCTGACCCGTTCACATACCGGCGAAAGCTTCACTTTCCATGGCGAACGTCTCAGTGTAGATGATGCCAAACTGCTTTATCCACCAGTTCAAAAACCATATCCACCACTCTGGTTCGGTGGTTCTTCAGATGCAGCCGTTGAACTGGCCACTGATCAGGTCGACACTTACCTGACTTGGGGTGAGCCGCCTGCAGCAGTGAAAGAAAAAATTGAAAATGTGCGTGCCAAAGCGGAAGCGAAAGGTCGCAAGCTGAGCTACGGTATCCGTCTGCATGTGATCGTGCGTGAAACCAATGAAGAAGCATGGAGAGCAGCAGACGAGCTCATCCAGTATGTAGATGATGCCACTATTGCTGCTGCACAAGCGAAATTCAAGCAAATGGACTCTGTCGGCCAATGTCGTATGGCTGAGCTGCACAATGGCGACCGTAGCAAACTCGAAGTGTCTCCAAACCTGTGGGCAGGTGTAGGTCTGGTTCGTGGTGGTGCAGGCACAGCACTGGTCGGCGATCCGGAAACTGTCGCTGCACGTATTCAGGAATATGCTGATCTAGGTATTGATACCTTCATTTTCTCAGGCTACCCACATCTGGAAGAATCGATCCGTTTTGCGGAACTGGTATTCCCATTACTTCCGCTTGAAACTCAGCAAAAACTGGCTCAGCCAAACCTGACTGGTCCATTCGGTGAGATTGTGGCGAACAACTACACACCTGACGAGAACAAGCAGGCTGAGAAAATTAAGGAGTCTGCTTAATGTCAAAAGTCGTTTCAGGTGAAACCCTGACCCCAAAGCAGGTTTCACGTGGAACAATTCTGGGGCAGCATCTGCTGCCCTGGTTAGTTCCTGTTGGATTAATTCTACTCTGGCAAATCGCGTCAAGTACCGGTTTGCTGGAAAGCCGTATTTTGCCTGCACCAAGTGCCGTAGTCATCGCATTCTGGAATTTACTACTTAGCGGTGAGTTATGGACACATGTCAAAGTGAGTGCTGGTCGTGCCCTAAGTGGGTTATTGGTGGGTGGTGGTCTAGGGCTGATTTTGGGTCTACTGAATGGTTCATCCAAAACGGCTTCTACCCTGCTGGATACCACCTTACAGATGATCCGTAATATCCCGGCTTTGGCCTTGATTCCACTGGTGATTCTCTGGTTCGGAATTGATGAATCAGCCAAGCTGTTTCTGGTCGCGATTGGTGTGTTTTTCCCAATCTACATCAATACCTATCATGGGATTCGTTCAGTCGATTCCCAGCTGATTGAAATGGGTAAAAGCTATGGCCTGACTCGCTGGCAGCTTTATAAAGAAATCATCCTGCCAGGGGCAATGCCTTCAATTCTGGTCGGCCTACGTTTTTCACTTGGTCTGGTCTGGGTACTGCTGATTGTGGCTGAAACGATTTCTGCCCAGTCCGGTATCGGTTATATGACCATGAACGCGCGTGAATTCCTGCAAACTGATGTCGTACTGGTGGGTATTTTACTGTATGCCCTGCTCGGTAAACTGGCAGATGTCCTAGCCGTGGCCTTAGAACGATTCCTGCTGCGCTGGCATGCTGGCTATCAAAAATAATTGAAAAAATATTGAGGAGCATGTGATGACTGATCTCAGCTTAGGGCGTCTTGCCAATGATCCGACTGCAGTGCAGGAGCCTGCTGCAACCGACATCAATCCCAATGCCGTTGCGGGTGCCGAAATCATTATTGAACAGCTGCACAAGTTCTATGGTTCGGTGAAGGTACTGGAAGATCTGGACCTGCATATTCAGCCGGGTGAATTTCTGGCGATTGTTGGCCGTAGTGGTTGTGGTAAAAGTACCCTGCTCCGTCTGATTGCAGATTTAGAAAAACAGAGCTATGGCGAAATTAAATTCAAGTCCGCACGTCATATCCGTGAAGGCATCACCGCTGATGATATCCGCGTGATGTTCCAGGATCCGCGTTTATTGCCATGGCGCAGCATCGAACAGAACGTGCAACTCGGCTTACCCAAAGACCAGCATGACAATGCATCACAAATGCTAGAGAAAGTCGGCTTAAAAGAAAAAGCCGGGCTTTGGCCTTCACAACTGTCTGGTGGTCAGCGTCAGCGTACAGCTCTTGCACGTGCCTTGTCACATAAGCCGCGTATTTTATTACTAGATGAACCACTTGGTGCGCTGGATGCCCTGACCCGTCTGGATATGCAGAACCTAATTGAAAAATTATGGACTGAACAGGGCTTTACCGCGATTCTGGTCACCCATGACGTGAGTGAAGCCGTACAACTGGCAGACCGGATTATCCTGTTGGATAAAGGCTATATTGCCAAAGAGTTCAAAGTTGATCTGCCACGTCCACGACAAAAGAATGTGAAATTCGCCGAACTTGAACAGCAGGTTCTGAATGCCGTTCTGGCAACCTAAAATGTGAGGGAATCTGGAATAACTGTTTATTCTGGATTCCTTATTTCGAATCAAGAGAATATCTGTCTCACTGATTATTTATTCAGCAATTGGCAAAATTTCAACTTCATTCATTAATTTTATTTTAACTTTATGATGCTTCAAGGTAATAATTAGTACTTAAAAAATCATCAACCTTTTCAAAAGCTTGGTTTTTAATTCCTGCGCCTTAAACCGATACTAATTATATCTTTAATCTAAAGAATAAATCATCATTATTCATAAAATTAGCGCCTGACTTGATGCACAAATCTGATGATTTGACGTACAATTAAAAATTCCCTTTTTAATTGTTTTTAATATTTGCTGATGGAACAAAAAAAGAGTACTCAAAAACGCAACCAGCTGCTGAATGCTGCACTCGATGTTTTTTCCCTATACGGTTTTAATGGGGCGAGTTTAGATGAGATCGCACAACTTGCAGAAATGCATAAGTCGAATATTTTCTATTATTATGAAAATAAAGAGGCGCTCTATGTAGAGGTTTTAACGACCGTTCTACAAAAATGGCTGGCACCTTTACAAATGCTAGAAGCTGATCTTGAGCCTGAAGAAGCGATTACCAATTATTTGATGCAAAAAATTGAAGTATCGCGTACCCAGCCTAAAGCTTCACGCTTATTCGCTCTGGAAGTGATTCAGGGTGCGCCGCACATTTTAGAAATCTTAAAAGGTCCATTGAAAAAACTGGTCAAGCGTAAAGCCAAAGTGATTTCAAACTGGCAGGAACAAGGCAAAATTTCTAAAGATATCGATCCTGAACTGCTGATTCTGAATATCTGGGCCGTGACCCAGAACTATGCAGATTTCGCGACCCAGATGGAAATGGTAACAGGCAAGACCTTGCGTAACCGCAGCATGCAACAACGGATTATCCAGCATACTGTACATATGATGCTGTACGGCGTACTTCCGCGTACACAAGAAAAATAGGTCAACGCAAAAATCATTTGGCATACGGCCATAAATTTTATGGTCGCCGACCCCTTCTCTCACCCTTTATTATTATTTTAACGTTTGATATAAATTCAATAATTTCTGCGCACCTAGCAGCAGATTCTCTTCCCAGTCCAAATGAGCACTATCATCTGCACCGTCAGTAATATATTTAACTGAAATCAGGCGCACATCCAGTTTACGGCACACCTTGGCCAGCGCATAGCCTTCCATATCGACCAGCTGACAAGCCACTTTTGGCAAGCCTGTTTCAAAGCTATCCCCTGTTCCACAAATCCCTTTCGGTAAATGGGCAAAGAACGGTTCCAGATCAATTGCGCCTGGCAAATGATCATCCATCGGGGTAATACCAACTTCAAATCCTAGTGGTGAAACATCCATATCACGTTGCACAAAACGCTTAACTTCAACCAGTTCATGCGCCTTGAAATGGGAACTGCCTGCGGTGCCGAGATTAATCAGGGTTTTACAGCGAGTTTTCTGAATCACTTCAAAAGCCTTAAAAGCAGCATTGACCTTGCCGATGCCACTATAGTGGACTTCCACACCTTCTGCTTCGAACAAACCTTTGGATTCACTGGCCAATGCCATAATGAGCGCCGAATCTGACATGCAAACTACCCGAGACTGAGAAAACCGTGACATTAGAAAGCAAAATCCAGGCAATGAAAAGCGGGTTTTTAGATTTCTGTTTTGCAGATCTCATGCTTAAATAACAGCAGAAGATTCTTGGATGGCACACTTTCGTCTTGATGTGTTTCGTGATTTTTCAATAATTTTTTTGCATAAAAACACAACAGCAAGACGAATCGTTGAGATTATGGCAATATATAGCCTTTCCTATTTTCAATTCCCTGATTTCGCCTATGCAGCTGCTCCGTCTCAATGCTTTAGCGTCACATTCTGAATTGCCAAAAACCGCCGTTACGATTGGTAATTTTGACGGCGTGCATCTGGGTCATCAGGCCATGATCAAACAGTTAAAAGCTGTTGCAGAAGCTGAGCAACTAAAAACTGTTGTGATGATCTTCGAGCCACAACCGCTTGAATTTTTTAAAGGTTATGAAGCACCACCACGTATTTCTTCTTTGCGCGAAAAAGTGGAATATTTAAGCGAACTGGGTGTGGACTATATTGCGGTCGCCAAGTTTGATCATCATTTCCGAAGCCTGAGTGCCGAAGCCTTTGCCGACATTCTGAAAGATAAATTGAATGCAGCGCATCTAGTCTTGGGGGATGATTTTCACTTTGGTAAAAACCGTCAGGGCAATAGTGAATTTCTGCGAGACTACGGCTTTAAGGTCACCAATCTGCATACCATTGCCTTGGATGGTGAACGGGTCAGTTCTACCCGCATCCGTCAGACCCTGCAAGCGGGTGACCTTGCTCTGGCAGCCAAATTGCTGGGACGTCCTTATAGTATTACCGGCCGGGTGCAATACGGCGACCAGATTGGCCGTACCATTGATTTCCCGACCATTAATGTCCGGTTGAACCGGCATAAACCTTGCCTGCAGGGCATTTATGGGGTTGAAGTCGTCTGTGAAACCGAATCACTCAGCGCCAAGGTTCAGCAGGAAAATCCTGAACAGCCGGGTATTGCCGGCTATGATCAGGGTAGCCTGTTTGGTGCTGGTCATGTGGGTACCCGCCCTGCGATCAAACAGACTCATCCGGAATGGCGATTAGAAGTACATTTTCCTGATGTTTCTGCTAATCTGTATGGCCTGTTAATGCGGGTAACCTTCTTGAATTATCTGCATGGCGAAAAAGATTATCCTTCGCTTGAAGCGTTAAAGGCCGGAATTGATGATGATGTTGAGAAACTGCTTGAGTTTCGTCGAAAACACCCCACATTTCCCTTTTAATGTCCCGTATTTTTATTGTAAAACGTGTCAGTCTAATGACTGATTAAATTGGAAGACAACTTGCATGAGCGATAAGCAAACTCCTGAAAATGCAGTGGATTATAAAGCCACGCTAAACCTCCCAGGTACTGACTTTGCAATGAAAGCAAATCTGGCAGTACGTGAAGCGAAATGGTTAGAAGAGTGGTATGCCGATGACATTTATCAGCAGATTCGTGCATCGCGAATTGGCAAGAAAAAATACGTGCTTCATGATGGCCCTCCATATGCCAATGGCCAGATTCACTTAGGTCATGCAGTCAACAAGGTACTTAAAGACATCATCATTAAAAGCCGCATCATGGACGGCTTTGATGCGCCGTATGTACCAGGCTGGGATTGTCACGGTCTTCCAATTGAACTGAAAGTTGAAGAAAAAGTCGGTAAGGTCGGCGTTAAAGTGGATGCGCCTACTTTCCGTAAAGCTTGCCGCGAATATGCATTGAGCCAGGTTGAGCTACAGAAAAAAGACTTCATCCGTATGGGTGTGTTTGGTGACTGGAGCAATCCTTATCTCACCATGAACTTCAAGCAGGAAGCCAACATCGTGCGTTCACTCGGTGAAATCGCGAAAAATGGCCATATCCAGCCAGGTCTTAAACCGGTGAACTGGTGTCTGGACTGTGGTTCAGCACTGGCTGAGGCTGAAGTTGAATATGAAGATAAAAAATCAGATGCAATCGACGTGGGTTTCACCGTGGTTGATCTGGCGGATCTGTCTGCACGTTTAGGTGTTGAAGTTAAAGACTCAACCGATATCGTAATCTGGACGACTACGCCTTGGACCCTGCCTGCGAACCAGGCAGTTGCCCTGCATGCTGAAATTGAATACCAGCTTGTTGTTGCACGTGGTGAAGATAAAGCTGCACAAAACTTTATCCTGGCCAAAGATCTGGTTGAATCTGCGACTGAGCGTTATGGCTTTAACGCGGTTGAAGTGATTGCCGAGTTTGCCGGTGCGAAACTTGAAAATCTGGTACTGCAACATCCTTTAATTGCTGAGCGTCAAGTACCAGTCATTTTGGGTGAACACGTTATCGCGACCAGCGGTACCGGTGCTGTCCATACTGCGCCTGGCCATGGTGTAGACGACTATAAAGTTGGTCTGCTGTATAACCTGAAAGTAGATAATCCAGTGGGCGGTAATGGTGTGTATTTACCGACTTCACCACTATTTGCAGGCGAGCACATCTACAAGGCCAATCCCCAAATTATTGCGGCACTTGGCGAAGCTAACAAGCTATGGGCACATAAGCCGATCAAGCATAGCTACCCGCACTGCTGGCGTCATAAAACTCCAATCATCTTCCGTGCGACCCCACAATGGTTCATCAGCATGGATGAAAAAGGTCTGCGTCAGGGCGCATTGAATGCCATTGAAAATGACATCAGCTTCGTTCCGGATTGGGGTAAAAACCGTATCCAGGCAATGATCGAAGGCCGTCCGGACTGGTGTATCTCACGTCAACGTACTTGGGGCGTGCCAATCCCATTCTTCGTGCACAAAGACACCAATGAACTGCACCCGCGTACACCTGAACTGATCGAAGAAGTGGCTAAACTGATCGAACAGGAAGGTATTGATGCCTGGTATAACCGTGAAGCCAAAGACTTTATTGGTAATGATGCTGAGCAGTACAACGCAGTTCGCGATACCTTAGACGTATGGTTTGACTCTGGTACAACTCACTATGCAGTGCTGCGTGACCGTGAAGAGTTAACCGATCCGGCTGATTTATATCTTGAAGGTTCTGACCAGCACCGTGGCTGGTTCCAGTCTTCATTATTGACCTCTATGGCAATCAATCAACGTGCGCCATATAAAGGTCTGCTGACTCACGGTTTTGTGGTCGATGAGAAAGGCCGTAAGATGTCGAAATCGCTGGGTAATATCATTACTCCGCAAGACATTATCAAGAACATGGGTGCAGATGGCCTGCGTTTCTGGATTGCTTCAGCAGATTACCGTTATGAAATGACCGCAGGTAAAGAAATCTTTAACCGTGCATCAGATGGTTACCGTCGTATCCGTAATACTTTGCGTTTCTTGCTGGCAAACCTGAATGGCTTCAACCCGGCAACTGATGCCCTCCCCGTAGATCAACTGATTGCACTGGATCAATACATCCTGCAACGCGCCAATGATGTACAGGAAACCATCAAGAAAGCATATGAAGATATGAACTTCCATATCGTGACCAATGCCTTGACCAATTTCTGCATTAACGACCTTGGTGGTTTCTACTTAGACATCATCAAAGACCGTCAGTACACTACTAAAGCAGACTCGCAGGCACGTCATTCTGCGCAAACTGCACTGTATCATCTGGTTCAAGCTTTTGTACGCTGGATGGCGCCAATCCTGAGTTTTACTGCTCAAGAAGCGTGGCCATTGATTCCGGGTCAAAGCGAGAAATATGTCTTTACTGCTGAATGGTACGATATTCCAGTTTCAGCACAGGCAAACCTGTTATCTGAAGCAGACTGGCAAACCCTGATTGCAGTGAAATCTGCGGTGAACAAGCACATTGAAAATGCGCGTAACGAGAAACTGGTGGGTTCAAATCTGTCTGCCAAAGTTGAGTTATGGGCCAATGATGAGCTGAAAGCTGTTCTAGACCGTCTGGGTGATGAGCTGCGTTTCGTTCTGATCACTTCTCAGGTAATCGTGAATCCGTTTGATGCTGCTCAAGGCAATGACGCTGAACTTGAAGGTCTACGCGTGAAAGTATCTGCGGCAGATGGCGAGAAATGCGTACGCTGCTGGCACGTGCTTCCTGATGTGAATACACATGCCTCACATCCAGGACTATGCGGTCGTTGTATTATTAACCTCCCGAGCGGCCAAGGTGAAGAGAGAAAATATGCCTAACCCACAGCAGAAAAAGGGTCTGTTTCAGTTCTATCCTCACAATTTGTGGTGGATCGGACTGGCTATTCTGGCGATCATTTTAGATCAATGGACCAAATGGATTGCGGTAACACATCTGGAATATGCAGATCCGGTGCCCGTCCTGCCCTTTTTAAATTGGACACTGTTACATAACTATGGCGCTGCCTTTAGTTTCTTGTCCGATGCCGGTGGCTGGCAACGTTATTTCTTTACTTCTCTTGCAGGCTTAGTGTCTGTGGTTTTCGTGTTCTGGCTGATGCGTATGCCAAAGAGCATGAAAGTATTACCATTAGCGGTTGCCCTGATTCTGGGTGGTGCTATTGGTAACCTGATTGATCGCATTTCTTTGGGTTATGTGGTTGACTTTATTCATGTCTATTATCAGAACAGCCACTTCCCTGCTTTTAATATTGCGGATAGTGCCATTACTTTAGGTACGATTCTGCTGCTGATTGATACGTTTTTCCTGGAAAAACACCGAATTCAACGTGCACAGGCGCAACATGACTGATTTTATTAATCCTAACGAGGAAACTCGTGTTGAAGACGGCTCTAAAGTCGAGCTTCATTTTTCTGTCGCGATCGAAAGTGGCGTAGAAATTGACAATACCCGTAGCCGTGAAGAACCGGTAAGCCTGACCATTGGTGATGGCAACCTATTACCAGGTTTTGAAAAAGCCTTGATGGGCTTGCGTGCTGGTGACCGTCGTACCGTCAGCCTCCCGCCCGAAGAAGCTTTTGGTCCGTGGAATCCTGAAAATGTCCAAAAATTTGATACGGTGAAATTTGGCGAACGTCCGATCGAAGGTCACATGATCGAGTTTGAAGACAAGGCCAAATCGACTTTGTATGGCGTAGTAAGATCCGTAAATGATGATATTACCGAAGTGGACTTTAATCATCCGCTTGCAGGTAAAAATATCACCTTTGAAGTCGAAATCTTCAAAGTTACTCCAGCTGGCCAGCAAGGCGTGAAGCTGATGTAATATCGGCTAATCACATGATTTAAAAGAGCTCCTTCGGGAGCTTTTTTAGTTTCTGGATACAAATCCTCTCTAGTCTCTGTTCAGAAATCTGATTAATTTAATTTGATGAGCATGCGATAAGAAAGGGAAAGATATGAAAATTTATATTGTGGTTGGCAGTGTGCGTGAAGGACGTACAGCAATTAAGGTCGCACATTGGGTACTACAGGAAATTAAAAAATATGGTTTTAGCACGCTTGAAACCGAACTTGTCGACTTAAAAGAATGGGATCTTCCGCTTTTTGCTGGTTCTCATCCCCCATTGACCGGTATTTATGATCAGCCGAAACAGCAGGAATGGGCTGACTTTATTGCCCTTGCGGATGCATTTATTTTTATCAGTCCCGAATATAACCATGGCTATAGCCCGGCATTAAAAAATGCGCTGGATTATCTGGCCAAGGAATGGCAAGGCAAGCCGGCAGCCTATATAGGTTATGGCGTCACTAATGGCTCACGTTCCATTGATCAGATCCGCCAGGTCGGCACTCAGCTCGGTATGGTGGATACCAATGCGATTGTAGAGCTGCGAGACATTTTTAGTCGCAATAAAGACTACAGCTTTGAAGGAAATGAATTCGACAATAAAACACTCAGAGATGTCGTGGATAAGCTGATCCAGTATGTCAGTGCCTGAAGACGACAGCGATGTGCGCTTTAGCCTACAGGCTGCGCAGAATTTGTCGGCTATTCTCACTTTCAGTTCAAGGCTATAGTTTGATTCATAGACAGACAGGAAGTCTGCAAAGCGATACAACAACAATAAAAAGCGCAGAGTAACAGGACGTTGACAGGTCAGACAGGAGTCAGATCTGAGAAGCAAATCCAGAAAAGCCTCAACAGGATGTTGGGGCTTTTTTGCATTTAAAATCTGGTATTTTTCTTCAAAAAATCAGATCTCTACATTAAAGCCTAAATTGACATCACAAGCCACTTGCCCACCGCGGATTCCCCAGTTTTCCAATGGACTTTCCCGCAGATGAATCAGGATATGGTCAGAAGGAATTCCCAGTTTTCCCAAGCTTTCTACAATCTGCTGATACATTTTGCGCTTGGTCTCCAGACTCCGGCCAGCCAAGCAGTCAATACTGATCAAGGTAAAATATTCAGGCTGGGCCAGATGAGCCATATACTGAAAACGATGGGCTTCATATACCATCAGCCGGATATTACGGTCATAGTCAGGCAGTTGAAAGGCATTTTTCACACATTGAAATACGCTGTCGAGTAACTGCTCTTCATCAGCCTGGGAATACTATTGCCAGACTTCAATTTGAACGGTAGGCATGTGCTTCTCCTTTTTATTATTTCATTGAATTCTTTTAAATATTTTTTATTGAATAGAGAGATGAGCTTCAATAAGGTCTTCTATCTCTACCATATCGCAAAGTTATCCTGATAACTTGGGATTTGATCGGATAAATATTTTCAAGTGAGCTTGTCACCTCTGGCCTACAGCAGATGCGGTCAATGCCTCTACTCGAGCTTTCTGACTCAGGCTATATTGAGTGCATACCAAGACAGGAAGTCTTGCAAAAACAAGAATAAAACATCGGCAGGATGCTGATCGATACCGGAGGAAAGGTATCTGAGCTAAATTTGAAAAGGCCCTCACAGGAGTTGGGGCCTTTTTCTTTCATTCTGATATTAACTATTTAGCTTTTTACTGAGGGGCGGTCATCTTAAGCAACTTGGCTTTTGAACTATCTTCAATCACCCAGAGTGAGCCATCTTTGGCCTGAATCGCACCACGAATCCGCTCTTTCATATCCAGTCGCTGTATTTCTTTAACAGGACTTTGAGTAGTATCAATCACGATCATTGCCTGAGAAGACAGACCTGTAGCAATGGCTTTATTTTTCCATTGAGGAAAGCTATTGCCAGTATAGAACAGCAAGTCTGAAGGAGAAATTACCGGAGTCCAATCTAATGCTGGTGCTTCAAACTCTGGTCGGGTACTGTGATCTGGAATCGGCTTGCCATCATAATGATCCCCATTGGAGACGATTGGATAGCCATAATTTTTGCCTTTTATCACTTTATTCAGCTCATCACCACCTTTTGGACCCATTTCAATCACCCAAAGCTGCCCTTGTGGATCAAATGCCAAACCGAGAGGATTACGGTGTCCCAGACTCCAGACCTGCTTGGCAATTTCGCCCTGATTCATAAATGGATTATCGGAAGGGATTGAACCATCATCATTCAGACGAATAATCTTGCCGGCATTGGATTTCATGTCTTGAGCTGGATTAAATTGCTGACGTTCACCCGAACTGATCCAGAGTTTATTGTCTGAGCCAAAGATAATCCGGTGCCCATAATGGCCCTGACCGGAAGAAAATTTCGGTACCTGACTCCAGATTTTCTTAATCTGAGTAAGTTGTGGCGTGCTCTTAGTGAGATCGAGCTTGCCACGAACCACCACTGCACCATAACCACCCTGTCCCTGTTCGGCATAACTGAGATATACCCACTGATTCTTGGCAAAGTCAGGATGGAGTGCGATATCGCCTAAGCCCCCTTGTCCACCATAGGCCACTTGAGGAATACCCTGAACAGTTTGAGTGCTACGATTGGCTGGATTAAATAATTTTAATTTTCCAGATCTTTCAGTAATCAGTAAACGCTGATCTGGCAGCTCAGTGAGTGCCCATGGCTCATTCAACTGCGCAAATTCTTCGACTTTATAGGCTTGCTGTGTGGTTTTGGCAGAGGATTGCCCAGCTGCCGGTGATGAAATCTTGTCTTGGGCACAGGCAGTCAGGCTATAGGAACCCAAGCCTAATAATAAAATTGCTGCTATTTGAGTCTGTTTCATTGTTATTCTTCATGCTAATTTCATTCAGATAAGTACCAATTTAGCATTCCGGACAGCGGTTAAAATAATAAAAAAGTAAAGGAATCGTAAGCGGATATAACTTGATCGGATAAAGATAGCTGATGTATTGATTGGATTTTTTATTATTTAATACAGGCTGAATCGCGAAGAATTTTCGCCTGATACAACTGCTGATCGGCTGTTTTCAGTAAACGGTCAACATTTCTATAGATATGTTCAGCATCCATAATCGCTGCCCCAACACTGATACTGATCCAGGACTTGTCATCCCCACGATTGGCATGTTCCAAATTGAGCTTACGGATGACCTCACAAAGTTGCTCGGCAAAAGCTTCAGCTTCCTGCCAGGAAATATCTGTCAGTAAAACCGCAAATTCCTCACCCCCATAACGGGCCAGAAAGCCATTTTCAGGTAATATTTGCTGAATGGTTTGCACAAGTGTTTTTAAAATATAGTCACCTTTGAGATGACCATAATAGTCATTATAGTTTTTAAAATAATCGACATCGATCATGTAAACAGCCAGCGAAGATTGGTTTACGATCGCATGCTCATATTGCTGCTGAAGCTGTTCATTTAAGGCAAAGCGATTATAGGCACCTGTCAGCGAATCCAGCCTCACCTGCTGCGCGAGTTTCTCATTAAGCAGAGTAATATCACGTGTACGGTCCTGAACCTTCTGATCAAGTTCTTTATTCAGGCGCAAAAGCTGCTTGTTTAACAACTCGGTATTAATACTTTGCACCGCATAATCACGGCTGAGCTGAAAGGTAATTAAAATAAAATAGGCACAGGAGGTATAAAATGCAATTTCAACTGAATCAATTACTTTAAGCGCAAGTAAATAGTCATGCAGGAAGGTCAGGCAGACCAGCACCACCGCAATAGAATTGATCTTGGAATAACGCACATGCGATTTGTGCATGCGGTAAGCGCCATAAAGCAGATTAATAAAAACTAGTACTGCAATACTAAAGCTTTGGAAAAAGAAGCTCTGGAAGATATAAGGCAGCGTAAACAGGGTCACAGCCACATTGATACTAATTAACAAAGCTGTGATTTTTAATAAATAAGGATTTAACAGTCGATACGGCAATAAATAGATATAAATCAAGAAGAACAGAGTCGCCAATTCAGTCAGTAAATACTCAAATCGTGTGCCCCATACCTAGGAAATATTCGTGAATAAAGTATAAATGAATGGGACTGCAAAGAAGCTACGTAGGCTCAAGCACAGAATAAATAACCCTAGAAACAGCAGCAAATTACCTGCTTGCGTTTTAAGGCTGCGAAATACTGCAAAGAACACCATAAAGCAGCCAATCATCAGCAGAACGCCACTGATCACACTTAAAGGAATTACCTGATCATAAAACTTATCCAGAATAGGCTGGTTAAAGCCAATAAACATGCTGTTTTCCAGCCCGCCACGGATATGGTGATAACTTGAAGCCTGAATGGTAATCGTCACTTCCCGCTGTGAGGGAAAGAAAGAAGCCAACTTTGGCGCCATCATAGTCTGATGCTGACCATGTATGCCTACCTGCCCTACTTCTATCAGGAGATGATCATCGACATACATGCGATAAGCCCCATACTGATAAGGCACATAAACATAAACCGCATGATTGATGGCTGATTCAGGCAGCCTGAAGGCTTTTTGAAAAGTTCCAATATGGTCTTTATGACCTGTTAAGGTCAGGAAAGAATTAGGTAAATGAACTTTTTCAGCAGCAAGAGTCTGATTAGAGGAAGTTAACTGAGATGGTCACTGCCCAGAAGTGGGATCAATCAGCTGATTGGGGTAGAAATCCCATTCTCCATCGAGTTTGACATACTGATGATGATCAAAATTTAATTCTGTTACAGCGTATAGCTGTGGAGAAATCAAACTGAGCCATATCAACACAAATGTGTTTATGAGAATCTGCTGCATATGACTCAGAGAATAAAAAATATTTACACGAGTAGTATAACATTTTACAGCTGATCAGAGATTATACAGCTGTAAAAAATTAGTCGTTAAAGAGAGAAAAGTGATTATATAAATATAAAAAAAGCCCTCTGCATAAGCAGAGGGCTTTTTGGAATAATGAGCTGGCGATGACTTACTCTCACATGGGAGACCCCACACTACCATCAGCGCTAAGAGGTTTCACTTCTGAGTTCGGGAAGGGATCAGGTGGTTCACTCTTGCTATGGTCGCCAG